>CAIOKW010000142.1 GCA_903858975.1 Oligoflexia bacterium
CTACCTGTCTTTATTGCTTTAGGACGACAGAGCTTTGTCTTTGCTCATCTTTCGCTCGATTTGAAATTGAGCCGCTGATTGTGCTGCTCGTTCACCCAAAAGAATTTTTAAGAACGGTAGGTACAGCTCGAATCGTGAGATGTTCACTGACGAATTCAAAAATGATTCGAGGAAATGGGCCTCAGCTCGATTGTGATCCAACATTTCTATCGTTAATTCATGATTCAAGTCTGCGCCCCATGATTTTGTACCCAGGAAGCGATAGTTTGAATTTGAGTACCAGCGATGATGCAGAGCTGACGAGCGCAATACCTAATGATGGAAAAAGACTATGTGTTTTTGTCATTGATGGAACTTGGTCACTCGCTAAAAATATGATTCGAACCAGCAAAGTGCTGCGCCAACTTCCAAAATTAAGCTTTGATGTGAAGCGTGCTTCCGTTTATGAGTTTAGAAGGCAACCCAAAGAGTTTTGCCTCTCCACAGTTGAGGCCGTGAGTTTATTAATTGATCAATTTGTGGCTAGGGAAATTTGTACCGTTGATCCAGAAAATACACACCATGAGATGCTAAAAGCATTTAATTCAATGGTTAAAGCGCAGGTAAAGTTTAACCCGGGCGCGTGAATGGAGTGTTGTTTAGTTATTACTATTTGCTGGGGTACTCAACGGTGCCTCTACCGTGGTGGCGGTAATATCCGCTAGCCTTTTTTGATTATTTTCAATTGAGGTTACGCAATCCTGCCAGTGTAGAATTGCGGAAAGTTTTATGTCCTCATCTTCCATCGAAATGATTCCAGGTTTTCTCTTGATTAAAACTTGCTCGTATAGGGGCATTATATAGCCTTCAGTCATTTTCGCTTGCTGAAGAAACAATTGAATGGCCTGCGGGTTGTGGCTATGAACCGCCATTTGTGCAAGATCCTCGAGTCTTTTTGAGTACTCAGGAAAGTCACGGATGAAGTCATGCTTTTCAAAATATTGGGCTAATGGATCGAGAATCATAGCTGGGTTTTGGTCTAAACTTGCCGCCATTTGAAGAATCAATTCTTGTTCTTTTTTTAATTGTTTGAGTTGAGCTTCATCCTCTGACTCGGAGGGGATGAGAGGAGTGGATTTTGCGGCGGGTACGCGTTGGGCGTCCTGCGTGTGAGGAGCCTCGCTCTCTGCAATCAAAGCATCCTGTTGCGATAGAGTCTGTGGCTGAATGAGTGCTTGGCGGTCAGAACCTACGGTAAGGTAGTAGATTACCATTACCGTAGGCAGGCCTAGCATCAATAGTGCTTTAGTTTTGTTCATGAACTCACACTGCAATCGGGTTTGAACATACGGGTTTTCCTTTGCCCCCGCAGTTTCCGGGCTTTGCAGGGGTTGGAGAGGGCGAACCATGAGGACAAATGATTATAGGAGTCGGGCCGCCCATGTTTTTGTACATGCACCCTGAAGGAGGAGGCGCCATGGTCGGAGCGGGCGGAGGGGGGGTGCAATCGATTTGGTATTGCGAGGCTTTCCATACCACCTGGTCGTCTAAAACAACATTGCTATCGCGGTTTCTGGTTTTGCCGTCACATCCTAAGTAGGTAACGTTTAAACTTCCATTGCAGGCAGCTACATACGTACTAGAGATAAGTGAAGGGTGATTATAAAATTGAGCGATTGCTTGTGGAGTAGTTAAGTTAGCGCAATCAGAAGTTCTATCTCCAATGGATAGGTATTTTGGAAATGATCGATCAATTGCTGGGAATCCTTTTGCCTGTGCACGCAGATGAATATCATTTGGAGCGAGGTGAGTACCACCAAACCAGGGGGTCACCGTTCTCTCTGGCGCGCCAGCATTACCAGAACCCGAGCAGCTTCGTTTGATTAGCGCATTGTATTTTCCGTCAGCGCTAAACAAAATATACTCTAAATTTGGGCCCATTTTTTGGAGTGAGAGATTGATGAGTGAATAGCGATTTACTGTTACGATTGGAGCCCATTCATAATATAATTGCCCATATTTTCCCTTAAACTCAGGCTTGTTGAGAAAACCAACGATGTCGATTGAATTGTTATCATTAGTTCGACTTTTCCAGCCAATGATGGCGGAAGGCACTTCGTCTGTTTTTCCCATGTGACCACAATCAGTGAAACCGAAAAGTTTATTAACTTGGTCTCCCAAGTTATTATTCTTAGCGTAATCACTTCCGTCATTGAAGCTATACTCATATCCCCGATAAGAGAAATTACCAAATTCAGTCAGAATCCCGCTCGCGCAAATATCGGAACCTTTCGGACAGAGTACCTGTTGAGGCGCTCCGAAGATTTGCTCCACGACATCGATCATGTCAGTCACTAAGATTCGAACACCCGTCCAAACGGATGAAAAGAAGTTCGAAGCTTGATGTAATACATCATTTGCATGAGCCGGTTCGGGCTGCAAAATGGAGAGCATGAGAAATATAGCCAGGCCATTTTTTGCTTTACCTAGTGAGCGATTCATTTTTACCCCTTTATGCTAAAAAGAACTATCATGGAGTAGTGTATTGTGGATGATGAAGCTTGAAAACTGTGTCTCTCATTAGCTATGTCAAAGGGGACACCGGCAACTTTAATGGGGATACATTTGGTCCTCATATGCAGCGAGCGCAGTCCTAGCCCCCTTACCCATGGCAATGATGATCTGTTTAAAAGGGGTAGTGGTCACATCCCCTGCTGCGTAAATTCCAGGGACAGAGGTTCTGCCTTTGTCATCAACCTTGATTTCTCCCATGGGGGTAAGGTCAAGGGTACCCTTTAGAAATTGGCTATTGGGGATGAGCCCAATTTGAACAAATATTCCGTCTAACGAAATGCTTTTCACCTCCTGGCTTGATCGGTCTTCATACTGAAGAGCGGTGACTCGTTTACCATCGCCTAGGATCTCCTTGGTTTTAGCGGAGGTCATGATTTTGGTGTTTGGGAGAGATTGTAGTTTGCTGACAAGAATTTGATCCGCCTTGAGGCGATCATTGTATTCGAACAAAACCACCTCATCGGCAATGCCTGCAAGATCAATTGCGGCCTCAACCCCTGAGTTTCCACCTCCGATGACTGCGATCTTTTTTCCTTTATAAAATGGACCATCACAGTGAGGACAGAACGCAACCCCTCGGCCGAGATATTCTTTTTCGCCAGGGATTCCGAGTTCGCGCCATTTAGCCCCTGTGGTAATGATGACTGATTTTCCGCTTAAGTGTTCGCCACTTTCTAACTGAATGTGTGTAGTTTCATTCTTGGTGATGTTTTTTACTTTTCGGTTTTCTAGCATTTGAACCGGGTAGTGTGACAGGTGAGTGCTCATCTGAGCGGACAACTGTGGACCCTCCGTATAAGGAACAGAAATGAGGTTCTCGATTCCTTTTGTCTCTTGAACCTGCCCACCGATGCGTTCAGCAATTAAAACTGTCTTGAGTCCTTTTCTTGCACTATAGATCGCTGCTGACGTGCCGGCAGGCCCGCCACCCACTACTACCACATCGAAATGTCCAAGATTCTGTTCGATGGGTTCGAGAGCAGTTGCTTCAGTACCGAAAGTTTCTTCGAGTTTTGAGATCAAATCAGAAAGAGTAATACGACCTGAGTGGATCAATTTTTCGTTCGCGATAATGCTCGGAACACCTTGTATGCCGAGTGCTTCAATTTCGCTTTGGGTGTTGGCTCCATCAATCATTTCATGTGTGAAGTCTTTATGGAGGAGCGCCATTTGGTTTAGCGCTTGGACCACGTCTGGGCAGTTTTCACAGGTGAGAGAAATATAGGTTTTAAGTCTAACGGGGCATTTGATGCGTTTGATCCGCTGAGTGATGGGAGAGTCAGGTAACTTCCCCTTACCATCGGAGTTGAGAATGCCGACGATCAAAGAAGTAAATTCATGGCCTCCAGGAATGCCCGTGAAGGTGATTCCGGTGGGTGAGTTAGATTTAAGGATTTGAAATTGTGGGATCGGGTGGCTCGTTTCAGATGAACGAGTTGAAATTTTGGAGGAGCATGATGCGACCGATTCAAGCATTTCAATGAGCTCGCGTTGGTCATTGTGCTCGCTATTGCAGTAGGAGAGCACGATCTCGTTCTCGAGAACGCCAAAGACTGAGGTCAGTTGTTCTTTTAAATCTGAGTCTAACATAATGCTCCTCCAAGAATTTCAGTTGGGATTGCAGGTGAATCCTTAGATTTTACCTACGAGGTTGAGTCCTGGTTTTAAAGTTTGTGCGCCTGGTTTCCATTTAGCAGGGCATACTTCACCTGGATGTGAGGCAACGAACTGAGCCGCTTGGGTTTTGCGAAGGAGTTCATCGGCATTTCTGCCGATTCCATTGTCATGAATTTCAGCGAGCTTAATTAAACCATCAGGGTTAACGACGAAAGTGCCGCGGTATGCAAGCCCTTCTTCTTCAATATGAACTCCGAATGCACGGGAAAGAAACCCAGTTGGATCAGCAAGCATTGGATATTTGATTTTTTTGATGGTCTCAGAAACGTCATGCCATGCTTTATGTACGAAATGGGTGTCGGTGCTTACAGAATACACCTCAACTCCCATCTTTTTGAATTCCTCATAGCGATCAGCCATATCTCCGAGTTCGGTCGGGCAAACAAAAGTAAAATCTGCCGGATAGAAAAAGAATATAGACCACTTTCCTTTGAGTTCGTTCTGGGTAATGGTTTTGAAGGCTCCTTCGTGATAAGCCTGTACCTTGAAATCTGGAATTTTAGTGTTGATGATTGTGTTCATAGTTTTCTCCTTATGAACACTCTATCGATTTTCAATCCATAGATAAAATCAGTTATCTCTCTCGGGCAATAGATAAAACCAATGGCTAATGCCAAGCTTGACTTCTTTAATGATACTCATTATCATTAAGCTTGAAAACCATCAGCATTACAGAGAAAGTCAAGATTTTGACCGACCAAGCCGATAAGCCTTCTGTGAGTTCTTATTCCCGATTTGGAATTGTGCTTTTGTTCACTTATCTCGCGTTTCCTGCGCATGCAGCGGACAGTGTCGATGACCCTTGGGGAAGGGGACCCGTTGAGGTGGAGGCACCGAAAAAGGTCCTGAAGGAAAAGAAGAAGGGCTCGCGCTCTCCCGCTTCCTATCGACCGGGTTCGATTCATGAGCAAGCGGTGAAGAAGGCGCATCCAGCGCAATCGCCTGCGCCCACGACGCCAGAAAGTTCGGTTCCTACTGAGACTTCCCCAGCTGGAGAGGATAGTTTCGGCCTTACGGGGGATTGGGGAGGCTTACGAAAGAAATGGGATCAGCATGGGGTTGGAGTTGCCGCAGTCTATAAAGGAGATTTTTTCAAGAGTTTCTCGGGTGGTGTTCAGAAGAAAAATTCCTACTTGGATAATTTAGACTTAAAGGTTTCGATCGATGCCGAAAAAGCATTCGGATTAAAGGGGCTCAGTTTTTTTATTTATGGACTGGGTAATTCCGGTGCGAAGCGCGGAGGTACTCCCGGGGTATATGCGGGGGCAGTACAAGGTGTCGATAATATCGAAACCGCGAACGATGACTTTAAACTTTATGAGTTTTGGGCTCAATACACTTTCGAAGTAGAGCATTTATCAATTCTTTTTGGTCTCCATGATTTGAATTCCGAGTTCTATGTTACCGATTCGTCCAGCCTCATGCTGAATCCTTCGTATGGAGTGGGTTATGATATTTCACAAAGCGGAGCTTCGGGCCCCTCTATTTTTCCGTACGCGGCTCCCGCATTGAGACTCAGGCTCGAGCCCTCTAAGCGCGTTTACGTGCAGAGTGGAATTTTTAATGGTCCTTCAGCAGAGACTGCGAGCAATGGGAGTCACTTTAAAATTAATGCACGGGATGGTTTCCTTCTGATCAATGAAGTGGGAATTAGTGGTACGGAGGAAAGCCCCTACAAACTCGGACTCGGCTATTGGAGTTATACGCGAACTTTTGATTCCCTCAAAGATTCAAGCCCCGTCAATAGTTCAGGGGCTTATGTGCTCGGTGATAAAAGTTTTAACGCCCATGTTTCTGGATTCATTCGCTATGGAATGGCCTCTTCAGAAAGTTTTGATGGAAAGGACAATTTAGGGCTTGGGATTGTGTATAAGGGAATCCTTCCATTTCGACCCGACGATCGTCTCGGACTCGGAATGGCGAGAGTGACCCCTACGGACGAGAGTCAAAAGCCAGAGACCCAGTTTGAAGCTACTTATCGTATCGAAGCCCTGAAAGGGGTCGCAATCCAACCTGATTTTCAATACATTACTCATCCTGGTTTCTCGGGAGCAGTACCGAATGCTCTGGTTGGGGCACTCCGTCTAGAGCTCAGTTTATGAGTCAGGATAGAAAATGAATCGATTTATCGTTTCGATTGTGATGATCATCCTTTCGCAAGCGGCGTTTTCACAAACCGCTGGATCTCTGCGTGACTCTCGACAATTTCGATTTGGATTCGAGCCGACCGTAACGAATCTTCCTATTATTTTAGAATCCGGCGGTGCCGTTGTAAAAAAAATCCTTACTGGAAAAGGCGAAGGGGTTCTATCGGCAGATATGCCCGTCAGTACAAAATATCGAGAGCGTTACTTAGACATTATTCGTAAAGAATGTCCTGATTGCAAAATTACAGAGGCAAGGGAGAGTCATGGTGAGCTTTCGTTTCACATTGAGTTTCCAGATGGATTTTATATTCGCTCTTCCCTCGATGCGGGAGCTCTAGAATGGCAAACTAAACCATCAACCATTACAGAGATAAAAGACCACCTCCCTGTTCTCCAAAAAGAAGTTTTTGATCAGTCAAAAAAAGCGGGCATGAATATTCGTCTCGAGGCGACAGGTGGACATGTCACGTTTTCTGGCTTTGGGAATGATAGTTTTTGGTATGGAAATTACTTAAAATTTAGAACCCAACATACGGACCTTGACTGGGGTTTTTTTGGAAAAGACAGTTACAATGCAACGCCTGTTGGGCTTTGGGATCCAGAGCAACAGTTGAGGTATCAAAAGGTACATTTAGAGCACGACCAAAAGTGGGAAGTGTTTTTAAAGAAAATGGAAGTCGCACTGAAAGAGGGCACCCCTGATGCAGAATTGATGAAGATCTTTCGAGATCGCGATGTAATGCCTCTGAAAGAGTATTCCGCTAAACTACTTGAGATTTATCATAATCCAAAATTAGAAAACAAATGGCTCGGTAAAAGAAGTAAGCCCAAGTATGTCGCGAATAAGCCCTACAAGGATATGATTGAGAATCGCGCTATTCGACCTCAAAAAGGGGCAGATGATTTATTGAAACAGGCGCAATTTATTGAGGCAGAAGCTTGGTATGTCAAAGATCAGATCAACCATAAATTAGAAGTACCTTTTCATCCGGGGTCATTTACTCCAAATGGGAAAAAGGTTGCGGCTCAAAATAGCCGTAAGGTGATTGAAAGCCTTGGACTTCAGTGGAAAGACTATGTTCGCTTTTCTACGATTGGAGACGTGAAATTAAGAGGGGATGAAAAAGGTATCGCTAAAGACTTTCAGGTTAATGAATATGGAGCGGGAAAGCGTGATCAATTATTTCATCAAGTTCGGGATCATTTTTTGAATAAACCGGAGTGGTCCGCGGATGAGTCGGTGTTCATGTCTGAGTTGTTGAATGAAATGAGTTACACGGTGCCAGAGGCGATTGAGAATGGAAAGCATCTCGCGAGTCGGATCAGGGTTGAAGATATGTTAGAGCTTGAACCTGAACAAATTAATCGAATCTCAAAGCAAATACACGGACTTTCTGAAAAGTTTCCGGCAGCGACCCAGGAGATATTAAAGCCCGTTCAAGAGTCGCTGCAGGGCTATGTAAAGCGATCTCTGGTAGACTCTCGTGTGACAGAGGGTCGATTCATTTTGCCTTTAGTCGAATCTAAGAAAGAAATCTTAAGTGAAATGATCCAAGTGCAAACAAAAATGCCAAAGGTAGGTGGACTCGGTATTTTCGCAGACTTAGTTTTAGAGCCGGGTACGTCTCCGAGTGCGGCTGAGAGCTATTTTCAAGCAATCATTAGGAAAAGAAAAAGCAATGAGCTGCGAGAGATCCCGGCGCGCTTTCACGAAGTGGTTGCCAGGTTTCAGAGTGTAAAAAATCTTGAACCCTTGTTGGATGAGGCGACCAATGCTGTTTCTGAATGGTTTGCAGACCCAGCTAATGCGCATCTTAAAGTTACCGATCAGGATGCTGAATTGATGAATTGGCTTTCTGAGAGAAGACCCAAATTAAAAAACAGAATTCTCAGCTCACTTCGAAAACATTATTTAGACGAGATTCGGGCAAATGAATTTGGATTGAAGAATTTTTATCCGACGAGTGTGAGTTTTGACTATTTGGTACGAATTACACCCGAAGAAGAAAAGCCAGAATTCATTGAAATGATGCTCGAGAATGTAAGGGCGATGCATAAAATCAAAAATGATTCTGATAGCCAGGCTTTCATCGATCGAATCGAAAAATATCGTAAGCCCACGGGAGGCATACAAGCAAAAGCTCCGTGTGGGGTGCGGTTTATGAGCTCATTGAAGCAAATGTTTAGGTATTAATTTAGTTGTTTCAGCTCAGCCATGATCAAGGGTATTTTTGATGGTTCAACATCATCAATCCAAATTTCAACCCGTCTATTGAGCAAGTACGCTTCTTCTGTTTGATCAGAATCAATTGGCTGCGAGGAACCGAGACCTTTGGATGTGATTCTTTGTGTGGGGAGTTTAAGGGACACAAGTTCCTTTTTCACCGATAGGGCGCGTGCTTCGGAGAGCGCTTGGTTTTGATTCTTTAGGTTTCGAATATCACTGTGGCCTTCAATTCGAATTTTTTTCCAAGAAGCTTCATTCTTGGTCAACACTGGAGCAAGAGATCTAAGGGCTTCTTTGGCTTTCCCACTCAGTTTATTGCTCCCGGTAGGAAAGGAGAGGAGAGCTTCTCCAAGATAGATACGGATGGATCGGTCTTTCACCTGTGCAAAGTCAGGGGTGATATAGACCTTACCGCTGCTCACTGGAGATTCAGTAACGGGCTTAGCTCTAGGAGTGAGGCCGACTTGAACTTCAAAGAGGGCTCCCAGTAATCGTCTGGATGAAATATTGAGGTCAGTGATTCCTGAGAGTCCCGCTCTCCAAATCCATTCATCTCCGAATTCATACTGAAGTTTGCCGCCAGCGCGGAGGAGGGAGTTTTGCTCTACAAAAGCACTCTCGTCGTATGAAACATCACCGCCAGTTAGGAATTGAATCACCGGCCCCACTTGCCAAGAGTGGTTTCCAAAGATTCCAAAACGATAGCGAGGAGAGAGTTCGGCCTCGAAACCGCGAGTGATGACTTGAATCCCTTTTGCGGAAAGGTGGCTGTAAACATATCCCCCTCCGAGGTCGATCACGAAACGATCGCGTGAATGAGAGAAAATAAGCTTGATCGCACCTTCAACCCCATCTTTTGAAACTTCAGGAGATTTAGGGCTTAGATTCAAATAGCCAAACTCCGCACCTGCAAAGAGTGAAGTCTTAGAATCAGTGGGAGTTGCATGGGCCGAGGTAATTGAGAGAACGATGAGGGCGATGAGTCCAAGAAAAGTTCGCACTATTCGAAGTCCTCTACGAGAGTTTCTTCACC
>CAIOKW010000143.1 GCA_903858975.1 Oligoflexia bacterium
ACTTTGTGGATTTAGTTTGGATTTACTTGTTCCCATTGCTTTATTTGGTGAGCTAAGGAGAGGAAAGAAATATGTCAGATCATCATAATCATAAAAGTCATCACATTCTCTCAAACGCAATGGCGTGGAAAATCTTTGGGTGCTTAATTGCGCTCACTCTGATCACCGTAGGTGTGGCTCAGATTGATTTAGGTCCATTCAACTTCGCTGTCGCGATGTTAGTGGCTTCCATTAAGGCTTCACTCGTTTGTATGTTCTTCATAGGACTCAAGTACGATCACAAGGAAAATACGGTCATTTTTTCGACCTCATTTATTTTCATGTCGATCTTCATGATTCTTACCTTTGGGGATTTGCTCACACGCGGAGATGTATACGTAAAAGATATGCAGCACATTATTCCAGAAGGAGCGGTTGCCGCTTCCACGAAGTCCAAGTTTGATAAGGCTTGGGTAGCGAGCCCAGAGCTGGTTGCGCATGGGAAAGAGCAGTTTATGGCTCAATGTGTGGCCTGCCATGGAGCTGCGGGAGAAGGAAATGGGCCGGCATCAGCAGGTCTTAATCCTAAGCCACGTAACTTTACGAAAGCTGAGAACTGGAAAAATGGTCGTAAGCCAAGCAATATTTTCGGTACCCTTACCAAGGGCTTGAATCAAATGCCTGCGTTTGCGACTTTGCCTCCCGATGATCGCTGGTCATTGGTGCACTATGTGAGATCTCTTGGACCACACGAAGGAGAGAAGGATAGTGATGAGGATCTGAAGAAGATTGGTATCGATCCTACTAAAGCCGATGGCGGTGGTAGTGCAGAGAAGTCGATTCCGATTGGACTTGCGATTGATCAAGTAAGCGAAGGAAAATAGTCCTTAATAATTTAAATGAAAAAGGGGAAGGCTGAATCAGCCTTCCCCTTTTTTTTATTCAATGTATCCATCTTTTAAGAGCGTGAGCTTCGAGTCGAATTCAAAGATCCAAGGCTTACCAGTCGGAATGTTGAGCTCGAGAATTTCTTCATTGGTCATTTTTTTGATGAGCTTTACCAGCCCACGAAGGCTGTTACCGTGAGCAACGATCAGAATATTTTCCCCGAGTGCAAGTTTGGGAGCAATCTCGTCATTCCAGATGGGCATGACTCTTTCAATCGTAGATTTTAAAGATTCAGCTAAGGGAAGATCACTCAACCCTAAAATCGAGTACCTTGGGTCATTTTTGGGGTTCATTTCTGAACTGGGATCGAGAAGCGGAGGAAGGGTATCAAATGAGCGTCTCCAGATCTTGACCTGAGCGTCTCCGTATTGTTTCGCAGTCTCTTCTTTGTTTAATCCTTGAAGTGCTCCGTAATGGCGCTCATTAAGCCGCCAGGATCGTGTGACAGGGTACCAAAGGCGATCCATCGTATCCAGTGCATAAAAGTGGGTTTTGATCGCCCGCTTGAGTACAGAGGTATAGGTGTGGTGAAAGTCAAAGCCGAGCGTTTTGAGGAGCTTTCCAGCGCCCTCTGCCTCTTTCACTCCCTTTTCAGAAAGGTCGACATCGACCCATCCCGTAAAACGATTTTCGAGATTCCATTGGCTTTCACCGTGACGAAGAATGACTAGTTTTCCCATGATGTTTGACAGAATAACACATCCTTGACCGAGTGAAAGGCTTAGGATATAAGATGAGAATGATTCTCAATAGCGAAAGTTCGCATAAGCTCGGTGAACTCAACCCTGGTGAAAAGGGAGAGATCATTGGCTTTTGTATTGATGATGATTATCAAAGTTTTTTGCACCGCTTATGTGAAGTCGGTTTCATTGTAGGGGAGTCAGTGGAAGTCCTTCAGGATGCCCCTATCGGCCATGATCCCATCAGTATCCGGGTGAAGGATGCTGTGTATGCGCTCAGGCGAGAGGACGCAAATCTCATTCGAGTGGTAAAAGCAAATTCATGAATAGAAAAAGAATTGCATTGGTCGGCACACCAAACGCTGGGAAAACAGCATTATTTAATTCGCTTACTCATTCTCATCAGAGGGTGGCGAACTATTCTGGGGTCACAGTGGAGAGCGCTGAGGCCGATTTCTTTTTACCTAGCGGTGATTTGGCAACGCTTATTGATCTTCCAGGGGCTTACAGTTTACGTCCTTACACCGAGGATGAAGGTGTTTTAACTCGTGCGCTTCAAACAGACCAGTACGACGGAATGATTTTGGTGGTCGATGCAACACAACCGGAGCGGGCCATCCGATTTTTGATTGAGGTTCTTGATTCAACCGAAATGCCTGCCGTGATTGCCCTCAATATGATTGATCTTGCTGATGAGCGTGGATTTGAATTCGACCTCGTTCAGTTTTCTGCCTTGATGGGTGTGCCGGTCATTCCCTGTGTCGCGACTAAAAAACGCGGAATCCGTGAACTGGGTGGAGCGCTTGAAGTTTCACTAAAAAATCAAAAACGAACGAAGGACATATTCCTGGGTGAAAAGAGCCAGGATCTTTCGGGTCGAGAGATTTCACTTCAAATCTTGGCTTTCTACAAGAAGGCAGACGAGCTTTTAAAACATATTTTGCTCAGAAAAGGTTTTCCAGATTATCGGAGCCAGAAAATTGATCGCATCATTCTTCACCCCTTTTGGGGAATGATGATTCTACTGACAGTATTGGGCATTACATTTCAGCTGATGTTTAATTTAGCCAAGTATCCCATGGACGCGATCGATGGAAGCTTTAAATGGCTTCAGGGATTGGTGAGTCATAGCCCCCTTCCAGAATTATTGAGAAGTTTTTTAGCGGACGGCGTTCTTGCGGGAATGGGTGGGACCTTGGTGTTTCTTCCACAGATTTTGATTCTCTTTGGACTCATTCTCTTTTTAGAAGATTTTGGATTTATGTCTCGCGCGGTCTTTTTGCTCGATCACCTCATGGGTAAAGTGGGATTGCATGGACGTGCTTTTCTGCCTTTGCTTTCAAGCTATGCCTGTAATGTTCCGGGAATTATGGCAACGCGAACGATTGAAAGTAAGCGGGATCGAATTATTACAACACTGATTATCCCGCTCACGACCTGTTCCGCACGAATTCCGGTTTATACCTTGTTGATTTCTGCGTTTGTTCCAAATACAGCCGTTTTTTTGGGGATTAAGCTTCAGGGGCTGGTGATGCTCGGACTTTATGTGGCGGGTATTTTATTCTCAGTTTTGATGGGTGGGGTCTTTAAGCGGTTTCTATTAAAAGGGAAGCGGCCACCGCTTTTAATTGAATTGCCGTCCTATAAATTGCCCTCGGTGTCGAGTCTCATGAAAGGCTTGGTCTATCGAACCCGTTTGTTCTTAAGGCGTGTGGGAACCGTGATTCTCGTACTTTCTGTTTTGATTTGGGTTCTGCTGACATTTCCTAGAGCACCAGAGGGAAAAATTCATGGAATTGATCAGAGCTACGCAGGTCGATTTGGACATTTTATTGAGCCAGCCATTAAGCCCATTGGTTTTGATTGGCGCATTGGAATGGCCTTGATTCCAACCTTTGCAGCACGTGAAGTGATGGTAAGCACTCTTGCTACCGTCTACTCTATTGAAGAGGGAGGAGAGGTTTCTAATACGGAAAAACTCAGTACAGTAATCCAAAAGGAATGGGGACTTGCGACGGGCCTTAGTCTTTTGGTTTGGTTTATTTTTGCGCCCATGTGTATTTCTACTCTTGCAACAGCACGCAGAGAATTACAAAGCAGTGGATACATGTTGTTAATGCTCGGCTACCTTTTTGCCTTTGCTTATGTGGGGTCTTTTCTCACCTATCGTCTGGTGAACTTATTAGTTCGATAGTGCCTTTTTGCCCATCGATTCGAATTTTCTGATGATCCTTGAGGTTACTGCAGGCATTTTTTGAGTTCCATACGGCTGGAATTCCTAGCTCTCTGCAGAGGATGGCCGAATGGGCGATAATAGATCCTTTTTCAACGATCAGCCCTTTAGAGCGCATGAGGATATGAATGAGCCCAGGGCCGGCGGTGGGGATAACAATGATTTTTCCGCTGAGTTCAGTGAGTCTCGATTCAGCATCCTCTTCACTTTTTAAAACGATCACTTCGCCCACTTCGGTAAAGCCCGAGCACGCCAGACCCTTTAAATCAGAATGAATACTTGGGGTCGTGGCCAAATCGTTTTTTTCCTTTTGATCGTAAATCCGCACTCGTCGATCCATGATCAATTCTCGGAAATCACCAGAAGCAGAATTCAGCGAAAAAATCTCGCTCAGTGTAAAATAAAAAATGTCTTCCTTAGATTCTATGGCTCCTGCGGCGCAAAGGCGTTCTCCAAACCAAAGAAAATATGATCTTAAAACACCAAAAGCGCGACACCTCATCCAGCTGGAGCTCTCACGAAGGGCGTAGGATGACTTGAGCTTACGAACAAAAAAACGATTCAAGATGCCTTGAGAGGTGGATGTAATTTGGGTCTGATGTTTTGAAGGTTCCGAGAGGAGAATTTTTAGAAATTCAATCGGGTATTCTCGATAGGATTTCGTCTCTAGTTTGAGTTCATTCGGGCATCGATCTCCAAATTCAGCTAAGAAGTCTTGGAGAAGGTGGGAAAAGTCTTCGTCTCTCAGCTTCAGCATTTCAAACGAAAAATGATTGGTTTCGATGCAGGAGTTTAGATAGAGGCGAATGGGAAGATTATGCTCAATCGCACCTTGGAGATGGCGCATGCTTCTCAGCATGGATCGGGTCCGTGAGTCAGCAGCATCCTTAAATAAATCCGCTGGAGTTCCGTTAAACTGACGATTCAGGAATTGAGTGAGAAAAAAGGACAAGGCATCATTAATGAGAGGGAGCTCATAGTGGTGAGGGCATTCCTGGAAAAAGCGTTTGAGGTTTGCCTGGGTTTCTGTCCACGAAGATTCGGGCGTGAGTTTTTCGCAAAGTTGTCTTTCATCTCGTAAGAAAATTTCGGTTTTCTGTGTGAAGTCAGGGCTCAGCCTTTCGAGTCTCATGAAGGTTAATAAGAATCGGATGCTGAGCCGAAATGGAAGAAGGTGTCTCCCTTCCAAAAGGTTTAGAGCTTGAAGGTTATAATAGGCTTGCCCCTCATGGAATTGGACTGGATCCTTCAGGGGAGGGAGCGCGAAGCTTTGAGACAAATGGTTATAGACATCAGAGTAGAGTTTCAAAACGATATCCTGAGTCAAGGGAGCGCACACGCCCGAAAAGCTCTCAGCGATGTTGGCGTTATCAAAAAGGGGATATTTTGTGTTCAGCTTCAAGTTAAGTTAACCCTACCATGAGGACGGTTCGGAAATGAAGGCTCGCGTAACGGAAATTGCTCGGAATGTTAAACAGAATTGAATGAAAATCATTTAAAAACAGGACCTTAAATAGGGTTTATTTAATGCCTGAGATCTAGTTTGGGCTTGAATTTAGGCATTTGCTCAGGCAAAATGCTTCGCATGGCATACGATATTAAAACGATCAATACCGTCCGTGAACGTCGCTTTTCTCCAGCACCTCGTCCAGAAGTTTGGGCTGAGGCGTCAGATAAAGACTGGAACAATTGGATTTGGCAGCAACAAAAGCGCGTAAAAACGATGGAGCAGTTGGAGAAGGTGATCAATCCCACTGATGATGAGCGCGAAGCATTCGCCCAATCCCATGAGATGTTTAATATGGGAATCACTCCTTATTATGCAGCATTGATGGATCCGAATGATCCCAATTGCCCGATCCGCCTTCAGTCAGTGCCGGGAAAAGGGGAGTTACATATTGCTCCTGAGGATCTAGAGGATCCACTCGGAGAGGAGCGAGATATGCCGGTTCCAGGGATTACCCATCGCTATCCGGATCGCGTACTATTTTATACGACTCATAACTGTGCGATGTATTGCCGCCATTGTACTCGTAAGCGTAAAGTAGCGGATCCTGATTCAGCGACTTCAGCAAAAGCCTTGGAAGAGGGTTTGGCTTATATTGAGCGTACGAAGTCAATTCGTGATGTGGTGATTTCAGGAGGAGATGCACTTTCGAACTCAGATGATCGGATTGAATACATTCTATCTCGTCTTCGTGCGATGGAGCACATTGAGATCTTCCGCATTGGGACGCGTAATTTGGTTACGCTTCCTCAGCGTATTACAGATGACTTTTGTAAGATGTTAAAGAAATACCAACCGGTATTTATTCACACCCATTTCAATCATCCGAAGGAGCTCACCACAGAGGCGTTTGATGCCTGTGCTAAGCTTGCGGACGCCGGCTGTGTGATTAACAATCAGATGGTTCTTCTGAAAGGGATTAATGACGATCCGAAAATTGTGATGGAGCTGAATCATAAGCTACTCATGATGCGTGTTCGTCCTTACTACATGTTCCAGGCGGATCTTGCACAAGGGATCAGTCACTTTAGAACTCCAGTTGAAAAGGGCCTTGAGATCATTAAGGCGCTTCGTGGCTGGACTTCAGGGATGGCCGTTCCACACTTTGTCATTGATGCTCCGGGCGGCGGAGGAAAGATCCCACTCCTTCCTAAGTATGTGATGAATCATGAAGGTAAAGAGTGGACACTCAGAAACTACAAAGACAAAGAGTATAAGTATCTTGAGCCTTAGGCTGATTTTAGTTTTTGGTATTTGCATTTTGTTGGAAGGCTGTTCGAGCTTACCGAGCGAGAAGCATGAACACTTTCGATTTCCTGAAAATAAGGTATTTATTGAGGAGCCCCAGGGGAAAGACCTGGGGCGTCCCTATCAGACCCTGGGTTGGGTTAAATCAAAAGCATCTTGGTCTACATTGGTTCAAGAGACGAATGACGGACGCCTTTGCAAAAACTATTTTAATAAGGCCGCTCGAGATTTACTCAAGGAAGCTTTAAAAGCGGGGGCAGATGCTGTCGTTAAGGTCCGCTCAGTCGTCCTTTTAATGGATGGCAAGCTTGAGTATCATCCCACCCCAGAGTGTTCAGATGATGGGGAAGAGGGAGAAGTGCTCCTTCAGGGAATTGCGATTAAGTTCAAACCCTTAGATCCTATTCTCAAAAAAACGCAATAAGTCTAAAGTTTTGCACCCGGATGACCGATAGGTCTTTGACGAGGGTACACTATTTTATGAGCGATTCAGTCCTCAAAAAATTTGGAAAGTATTTCCTGCTCGACCGTGTCGGAGAGGGTGGGATGGCAGAAATTTTTCGTGCTCGCCTGGCTACGCCGGAAGCGAATGGGCGTTTTATCGTCATTAAAAGGATTCAAGGCGCATTTAGTAATAACCAAGAGTTTGTTCAGATGTTTCGGGCGGAAGTGCAAGTCACGATGCGCTTTTCTCATCCTAATATTGTGCAGTTATATGAGTCCGGTGAGGAGAATGCACAACACTATATTGCGATGGAGCTCGTTGAGGGCAGAAATCTAAGACAAGTGCTCTCCAAAATTTCACAAAAACAACAGAGAATTCCCGTACCCGCGTCTTGCTTTATTGTTGAGCAAGCGGCAGCGGGGCTGAACTACGCACATCACTTTAAAGATCGAATTACAGGGGAACCACTGAATCTCGTCCACCGAGATGTGAGTCCACAAAATATCCTCGTGTCCTATGATGGCAATATTAAAGTGATCGACTTTGGTATCGCAAAGGCAGCAACCAATGGTGAAGCCACTCGAGCCGGCGTTATCAAAGGTAAGCTTAGTTATTTATCTCCAGAACAAGTCATGGGTGATGTTCTGGATGGAAGATCTGATCTATTTGCTCTCGGGATTGTTTTGTGGGAATTACTCACAGGTAAGCGCTTGTTTGTAGCTGAGGGCGATAATGAATTCCAGGTCTTAAAAATGATCGAGAGTTGTAACTCTTACGTGAAACCACCCTCCACCTATAATCCAGAAGTTTCAAAAGAGCTGGATGCAATTGTAATGCAAGCTCTGAGTCGTGATCCTAAAAAGCGTTTCCAGTCCGGTGAAGAAATGGGTCGCGCACTTCGTAAGCTGCTTGCGGTGCAGTACTCGGATTTTGGCCCGTCGGATCTATCCATTTTTGTTAAGAAGCTTTTTCATGACCTCATTGTTGAAGATCGAAAGCAACTTCAGCAGCTCAACTCTCGTGCAGATGAACTGATTGCACTTGGGGTGTCTGCTCCTGTGAGGGGGCCTGAGGCTCCTCGTGCTCCACAAGGCGAGGGCGCGAAAGAGCAAACACGAGTTACAAATTTAGGTGATAAGTTTGAGAAGTCCCAAATTACCAATGCGGATAAAGTAGAACTCGCGGTGCAGCCTGAACGACAGATGAAGGTTCCAGCGGCTCGTTCGCAGACGGGGGTCCACACGCCTCCTGCCGGAATGCCTTCAAGTGCCAAGAGAACCAATACTGCTATCCGTCGGCCCGTACCGGTCGAGGTGCCCAAGGAAAGTGCGGGGTTACTGGGAATCTTTAGGCTTCTGGGTGGGGTGGCTATGTTAGCCGTTGCTGGTTATTTTGCTTATCAGCAGATTGGGCCAGTAGAGCGTCAGCCTGCTTCAGTATCAAATGAATTACCTCACGTCGTGAAAAATCCAGCACAGGGTCAGGGTGGAGCTCATTTGAAGCTTCGACTGTTTCCGGATGGAGACTTCTCGAAGACCAGAGTCACCGTGAATGCGGCTCCTTTTGATTTGAACAAAGGGGTTAACAATGTGCCGCTAGATGATTTGCTTGAATTAGTGGTAGATCGCCCCGGTTTTGTAACCTATCGGAAAGAGTTTACGATTAAATCAAGTGATATCGAAGGCGGGAAAGATTTTTCTCTCGAAGTAAAATTGGAACCCATGATTTACGGGACTTTTACGCTTTCCACTCAGCCCGAAACAGCAGACGTAACGATTATTAATCTTGATCAAGGGACGAGTGGCAACACTCAAAAACCTGTCACCTTAAAGACCCCGGTCTATCAAGAGAAGTTGCCAGTGGGCCACTATAAGGTAGTGATTAAGAATGAAGCGCTCAATGTGGAGAAGGTATTTCAGATTGAAATTAAAGAAGGGGATCGCTTAGTGAAAAACAGCATTCCGCTTGAACCGGTGCGGACCCCAGCCGGACAGCACTAAGGGGAGTATTTGTAACCCACACCATATACGCTTTGAATGTGCGCATTCATGGCTGGGATCTTCTTGCGGAGAGAGCGAATATGAACATCGATCGTCCGATCGGTCGTATCTGTGGCTGAGTCTTTCCAAATTTCTTTCATGATTTCTTCACGAGAAACCACAACTCCATTTCGAGAAGCGAGTAGGCGCAAAATATCGTATTCAGTGAGTGTCAGTAAAATCGGCTCAAGGTCATAGTTAGCGACTCGATTAATAGTGTCGATCTCAAGCTTGCCCACTTTGACTTTGGGAGATGGGTTGGCTTGAGAACGAGCAAGCCTGGACTTAATTCGGGCCAGTAATTCTTTATGATCAAAAGGCTTTGGAAGATAATCATCCGCACCCATCGACAGGCCATAAGTAATTTCGGTAGTGGTGTTTTTTCCTGAGAGAAAAACTACGGGAATGTTTTGGGTCTCGGGATCACTCTTTAATCGCTTGCAGGTATCATAACCATTGAGGGTAGGCATGACCACGTCTAGCACAATGAGCTCAGGCTGGAGTGATTTTGCAAGTGAGATTCCCTCTAGGCCGTCTTGAGCTACTGAAACCTCAAATTCGCGCCCGAGCATGACCTGAAGAAAACGTCTGGTATCTGCGTTATCCTCGATCACGAGAATCTTTGACTTCATTTTCTTTTTTCACTCCAAAGTTTATCTACTAAAGGAGAAAGAATAGAGCTGTCGGTGTTTAGCTCCTTCATTCTTTCAATCTGTTCATTCATCGCGGACTTGAGAGATTCATTCTCGCCGAGAAGTTTTTCAGCTTCAGCCCTCATTTTTTCCCTTAATTCCAATTTCCCTTTGAGTACTTCGACTTGCCTCAGCAGTGCTGCCTCCAGGACCACTTGTTTTGCTTTGACCACTTCAATGTCCGTTTGTGCAATAGAAAGGAAAATGGCTTTTGAACTTGCGAGTGACTTGAACTCACTGAGAAGGACTTGAAGTTTGAGTTCTGATACTTGTAAGCACGCTTCGCTCAGGTCCAAAACTGTGAAAGTAGGGTTCGATTCAAAGAATCGAAAAATGCTTTGTTTCAGAACACTTAAATCCTGTTCTCCCACATCGCCGGTGATTTTGAACTCATGGACCCCATCCTCAATTTGAAACAACAATTTCATGCCTCTATGTTTGCACATTCTTCACGAATTCAAAAGAGTCAGGACATTGTCGCTGCACTCGGTAATGTTTGCCGAGTCGGGATAAAAGCTGAAAATTTTTACGAATAATGCCGAAAGGGTAATGGGAGAGATCGTAAACCATGACCTCGAGTTTGGAAAAACTATGCCTGTTCACTCTTATGGTCTTGGCGCCTTTTCGGGGCGCTCTAGCGAATCCATATCAATACCCGGGGATTCGGTATGTAAGTCCTCTGAGCGAGTCCCTTGGGGGTGTTACCATTCCACTTGCGGATGAGATTGGAAATTCCCTTTTTAATAACCCCGCAGCTCTTGCAAGAAACACAAAGTTCAAAGCCGAATATTTAAATCTTAATATTGACGCTAACAGTACTGTAGTGGGGAATATCTCTTCGGGCCTAAAGATGATCGGACTCGGTGGACTTACCTCGAGTTTAAATGCCAATACGAACACGAGCTATGCCGCTGGCTTTGGAAATCTCACGGCACTTTCCTGGGGTGGCCTTGGAGTCGGCTTACTCATTCAAGATCGAGTGCGGGCCTATTCGGATGGAACCAATGTTCACTATGAGACGATAAGTCAATTAATCCCCGCTGCGGGATACGGCTTAGCATTGGCTCGAGGCGTGGTGCGTTTGGGCTATAGTTTACAATTTGTTAATCTTGCGACCGGAACCGCGCAATCGGTATCTGACAGTAGTGCCTCCTTCATGAGTGGCTTGTCTGCAGGGAAAGCGCTTGCTCATACTGCATCTGTTAACTTTGTATTTCCTTTCGCTTATATTCCGACCGTTTCAGTGGTCGCGAGAAATCTCGGCGGTGTTCACTATTCGTCGGGTGCCCTTCTTTCGAGAGCGAAGAGTCCATCAGGGGTTCCCTCAGACGAGGCAATGAGCATTGATGCCGCATTTAGCTTCATGGTCCGCATCTCGGGTTCACTTAAATCTAATTGGTACATTCAATACAAAGATCTCACGAATTCCGTGAGCGTTCCGGTGTTAGAGAAGCTCAATGTAGGAGTGGATTTTAATCTGAGTCCAAATGTGAGCATCCGTACTGGTATGACGAGTACTCAGTTTTCAGCAGGCATCGGTTACCGAAGTCAGGCGAGTGAAATCAATCTTGCTTACTACCATGATCAAAATCCTTTTACGAATGTGGCCTATTGGGACACCCGTTACGCCCTTCAGTATAAGGTTTTTTTCCAAGAGCAGAACTCTAGAAATCGCGAAGAAGAGACAAAAATTAAATGAGGAAACAACATGAATAAACCAAAATTTAACATCAGTATCTTGGGACGGGATTCTAAAACAGAGCATAATTGGATTCATGATTTGCAAGGCTTCCGTAAAGGCCTTGGGAATGCCTTGGGTGGCTTTGTAACTTCAGCTGAAGAAGAACTCTCCGATTTAATCTTCATCGATTCAAAAAGAGAAGGATGGCAAGAATGGCTTCAGGGCGTGAATGCGGAAGGAAAGTCATTTGTCTTAGTGGTTGAAGAACAAGATTTTCTTCCACAGGGAAAAGATATCGGGCAAGTGAGTGATCTACTGGTTTATCCATTTAGAATTGCGGAAGTGATGAGTATTGTAAGGCATCATCATGAGAGGCGAATGACGGAGGCCCTATTAGTAGAATCGAAGCTCGCGAGAGCTGAAATCTTCCACGCGAATGAGGCGCTTGAAAAAATACTTCAGGCAAAGACGCCCAAGCGCTTTACTGGTATTAAGGGAATGCAGGTGATGAGTAAGCACATCTCGGGACTGAAGCCCGGGGGTGATTATTTTGATATTTTTGAATCTGACAAAAAGGATTTCGTGAACATTCTGCTGGTCGATTCTTCAAGTTACGGTGTTTCAGCAGCCATTCTTGGGATGATTCTTTCGTGTTCTGCACGTATTGCAAATGACTCTCAATTATCGACCGCTGACTGGGTAAAAACAATTTACAATGAATTGAAACTCACACTCGGAGATCAGGGTTATTTCAGTGTTTTCTTCGGAAGAATTAATCGTCGAGATTTCTCGCTTCATTATCAACTCTTTGGTTCAATTGAGTCCTTTGTGATTGATCGAAGTGGCGAGGGGCGTCGCTTGGATAAGCACGGTAAAGTGATTAGCAACCAAAGTGAGCCTCAAGATGGAGTTGAGAAAGTCATCCAGCTGAATCCTAAAGATCGGCTGGTATTACTTTCAGACGGTTTTGTAAAAGGCGTGGGTGGGGAATTCCATCTTGATCAGATTTTTAGGAAGAAGATTGAACAAGAGCCCTTTGCACTTGTGAATGAGCTCAGTTTTCAGATTAAATCTAAATTAAATACGGGTGAAACTTTTCCAGGTGAAGACTGTTCAGCAATTGTCATTGACGTAGAAAACCGAGTTCTCAGGTTAGCTCCTACGGGTTGATGAGAACGGTGCGCATTTCTGGAATTGGATATTTTTCTTGTTTCATAACTTCGTAGATTGCTTGATTGCCCGCAACGAGAACATTGGCATAGGCGCTTTGGTGGCAGGATGCCTTCATGGTAATGAAAACACCCATGGGGCTAAATTCTGTTATTTCTCCTGAAACCTTGGGATCAGGCCTTACTCCAGGCACCTTTTCCAGTGCCAGTGTGAATGCATTGATTGAGGCTTCAGGTGAAACGGAATGGGCTAGCAGAATTTTAAAAGAAGCAATTCGGTAAGCATTTGAACTATAGTTCAGGATATTGTCTGAAAACAGTTTGTTATTTCCTACAAAAACTCTGAGATTTTCGCCATTGTCGATCGTGGTTGCAAAGAGTCCAATCTCACGAACGACGCCCGTGACTCCTCCTGCG
>CAIOKW010000144.1 GCA_903858975.1 Oligoflexia bacterium
GCTGAATCACTTCCATACGATCCCGAAGGGCCGATGGAATGGTAGACAGATCGTTACAGGTAGCGATGAACATCACATTGGTGAGGTCAAACGGTACGTTCAAGTAGTGATCTCTGAATGCGTAATTCTGTTCAGGATCGAGCACTTCGAGAAGAGCCGCTGATGGATCGCCGCGGAAGTCGCTCCCCAGCTTGTCGATTTCGTCCAGAACGAAGACGGGGTTATTGGTTCCCGCTTGTTTCATTCCTTGGATCACACGACCCGGAAGGGCGCCGACATAGGTGCGGCGGTGACCACGAATTTCGGCTTCATCTTTTACACCACCCAGAGAGATACGAACGAATTCGCGTCCCAAGGCTTTAGCAATTGATTTACCGAGTGAGGTTTTACCTACTCCTGGAGGGCCCGAGAAACAAAGGATTGGCCCCTTCATGTTATCTTTCTTCAATTTGCGAACCGCGAGAAATTCAATGATCCGCTCTTTAATCATGTCTAGCTTATAGTGGTCTTCATCTAAAATGTCCTTAGCATGATCTAGATCAAGATTGTCTGGGCTTGACTTACCCCATGGGGTATCAGTCATCCATTCAATGTAAGTGCGCATCATTGAAGCTTCTGAACTTTCAGGGTGCATGCGTTCAAGACGTTGAAGTTGCTTCATGGTCTCTTGTTCAACGTTTGCAGGCATCTTAGCGTTCATGATCTTTTCGCGAAGTTCAGAGATTTCTTCACCTTTAGGGTCATTATCTCCGAGTTCACTCTTGATTTGCTTCATTTGCTCGCGAAGGAAGTATTCCTTTTGAGACTTAGTAATTTCATCCTTAGTCTGAGAGCGGATCTTCGCTTGAATCGAAAGAACCTCCATCTATTTTTTGAGGATTTCATTAATTTTTTGTAGTTTCGCAAATGGATCATGAGTTTCAAGCACTTCTTGAGCTGTGCTGACTTTCAATCCAAGATTGGAAGCAACCAGGTCCGCAAGGCGGCTTGGTTCTGTGATGTTCTCAAGAACCATCATGATGTCTGGAGCAAGAACTTTGCCGAGACTGATCATACGCTCAATCTGTTCTTTGATCGTACGCATGATTGCTTCAGATTCAGATTTCTTCTCATTCTGAAGTTCTTGGATTTGCTCCACTTGAACTTCGTAGAATGGTTGTGTCTGACTGAATTTCTTCACGCGAGCTTTACAAAGCCCTTGAGTAAGAATCTTGATTCGACCATCAGGAAGCTTACGCATTCTCATGATCATTGCAACTGTACCTGTTTCGTAAATTCCGTCAGGGCTAGGTTGTTCATCAGCAATATTTTTTTGTGATGATAAAAAGATGAGTCGATCAGTTTTGGACAATGCTTCCTCAACGCTACGGATTGAAGAATCACGTCCAACAAACAATGGAATGATCATATAGGGAAAAACAACAATATCCCTTACAGGAAGCATCGGTAGTGTTTGTGGGATCTCAATTTGTTCGCCGTCGTAATTTGTTACCATTTACCCTCCAACAGGTTGTACTCAAGGAACAGTTCGGAGTTCGTTTGAGATTGCTTTAGGGTTTTGTTTTTATTGATTAATAAAACAATAATGGTCAAGTATTATTGCAGAGAGATGGCTTGTTTTCATGGGGTTTTATGTGAAAAAGAGATCAGGAAAAATTTCTGAGTTCCTGAATTAAATTTTGAAATTCAGGAAATGGCTCAGCCTCAAAGTGAAGTTTTTCGCCTGTGACAGGATGAATAAAGCCTAAAATACGGGCGTGAAGGGCTTGTCCTGGAAGTTTCTTGACGGCTTCTTGAACGGCGCTCGGCAAGTTTTTCCACTTGGATTGCTGAGAGGTCGGAGTTCCATAGGTAGGATCACCGAGTAAAGAATGATGAAGGTGATTGAGGTGAACGCGTACTTGATGGGTACGTCCTGTTTCGAGCGTTGCTTCAATCAATGAGGCGAACAGTGTTTTTCCAGGGACGCCATAGGACTGGAGACAAGAAAAGTGGGAAGTCGCTTTTCTTCCCCCTTCTACATTCACAGCCATTTTCTTTCGATCCTGCGGACTGCGTCCGAGAGTGGAGCTGAAAGTAAATGCATCACTCCACGCAGGAGACCCATAGCAAAGAGCCCAGTATTTTCGTTCGATATCGTGCTGAGCGAATAACTTTGAGAGACCCGCATGAGCAAGATCTGACTTGGTGATCACAATGGCTCCACTGGTATCTTTATCGATGCGATGAACGATGCCTGGCCTTAATTTACCGCCAATTCCGCTTAAATCCTTAATGTGGTACAAAAGCGCATTTACGAGTGTACCGCTTTTTTGGGTGTCCGATGGGTGAACGGTGAGGCCAGGCTGTTTGTTCACAACGAGGAGGTGTGAGTCCTCAAAAAGAATCTGAAGTGGGATGTTTTCGGGTTCTACGGAAATCTCAGTTGGCGCGGGAATATTGAGCGTGATTTCAGAGCCAAAGGGTATTCGATCTTTTGAGCGAATGACTTGTTGATTGACGGTGATGAACCCCTCATCGATGAGTTTTTGTATTTGAGATCGAGAGAGTTTCGGAATTTCATCTTGGCCCTCGAGGAGTTCAAAGATGTACTTATCGGCCCGCTCTTCGGATTCGAGCTCGGCCAAGAGAAGCCACTTCTGGTTCATGATTAGTTCTTCTCAGGTTGGGAAGCTTTCATGCGTTCGAGGTATTGTTTAGTCACCTGTTCCGCAGGAAGCTTTAGGCGTTTGCTCACTTGTTGCAAAAAGCCGCGAACATAAACCTGGGCCGGAAGGCGAGGAAAGTTTTCCTCCTCCAAAGCATTCAGATAGGCGCGCGATATACGCGTGTAGTCAGAAAGGTCCTCAAGGGTAATGCGCTTCGCTTCGCGAATTCTGCGAATGGCGGGTCCAGACCAGCTTTGCTCATTGGTTACGATTAAATCTAAGTCGCTCGATTGAGCCTCTGAAGTCTGAACGGGAGCTGAAACCGTAGCCTTTAAGGTCATGCTGGTGAGAGCTGAGCTGTTTTGAAAGGATAAGTGTCCCGGAGTAGCTGACTCTTGAGGCGCGCCCCCCGTAAGCCCCTGGTTTTGATCGTAAGAACGTCGTTTTTCGGGATTTGAAAGGGTTAAATAAGCATTTTCAACATTTTGGAGCATCTGCTCCGTTTCTTCTCTGGAGAACACGCTATAGTGCGCAATGTTGTCTTTTCCGTAAGCCGATTTCAGCCGCAAGTAGGCCGAGCGAATTTCTTGTGGTGTCGCATCTGGGGTCAGTTCCAGAATGTCGTACAGGCTGAGGGGGTCATCATTGAGATGCATATCTAATCTGTAAGAGTATGTTCAATTCGGGCTTGTTTCAACAAGTAATTGACGATGCGGTCAATATGAATCGCAATTCGGGAATGAGGGTATTCCGCGAGAATCGGCTTCATTCTGCGGACCGACTGCCAAACATTTGGCTCATATTCAATGTAACCTAAATAATCGAGGTCTACGCCAAAGTATTTTTTTGCGACACTCTTCATCGAAAAACCCACATCGACGTCCGTTTGGGAGCGAGTTTGGTTGATGACCAAGCGAGGCTTAAAGTCTTTGATCGAGTTTTTAAGCTCATTTGCGAGTGTCGGATTTTGGAAATTCACCTCGTTTAGGAGCTGCTGGGGGGATTGAATTCCAAGTGAATTATTCGGAGTCATGGCCGCTTCAATCAAAGGGCGAATCGATTCAAATTGAGGTTGGTCTAGCAATCGATTGTAATAGCAAGCCTTCAGGAATCGATAAGCATTTTCAATAGAAGTGGGCTCCGGAAGCGCCGTAATAATTCCGACCTGCGCAAAATTAAAGAAGTCCAGAGTATAGCTGCTGGTCCCAGCTCCCAAATCGAGGATGACAAATTGATGCTTCATCTGATCGATTTGATTGAGCAGGAATTTAATTTTTTCTCGAGAAATCTGGGTGATTTTAAGGTCATCTTTGGCGCCCGCGATCATCTGCAGATTTGGATACTGGGTCTGTACAATACAGTCCTTCAGCTCACTTACAGTTCCATTGAGGAAGTCGGAAAGGCATCGTTGAGGCGGACTCTGGCCGAGGACGGTGTGCAAATTTGCTCCACCTAAGTCGAGATCAATGACTAGGGTACTCAGTCCTTGCTTGGCCAGCGCAAAGGCAAGTGAAGAGGAAAGCAGGCTTTTTCCAACGCCGCCCTTGCCACCCCCGATAGCCCAAATTTGTTTCTTGAAATACTGACTACGATGCGAAGTTTGAGCTGGGTCAGCCATGATACGATTATCTCTATATAAAATATTTGTTTCCATCCTAGAAACCGCCTATGTTTTAAGCCTAATTTACAAGGGACGATTGTCAAGAGAGAACGAGCAGGTCATACTAAAGGAACAGATGCAGAAACCAGTAGATACGTCACCCTCTTGGCGACTTCGATTAAGAAATGATCTTCACCTTGGCAGAAAAGTTTGGCACTGCAGTATGGGGATCTTTATGGCACTGGTGTACGGCCTGGGGACCCCTAAGTACGTATGCGTCGCTCTGCTCCTGACCGGGTTTACTTTTTTCATGACAGCCGAATACGCGCGACTTCGCTTTCCAAGGCTCAATGCCTTTGCAATCCGAGTCATGGGCCCCATCATGAGAAAGAACGAAGTCAATCGAGTGAGTGGAACTCCCTTTTATGTAGGGTCCGTACTTCTCTCCATCGCTATTTTTCCAAAGCCGATCGCTATTCTGTCTATCTTGTTTTTAGCGGTAGGTGATCCGATGTCTTCCATCTTCGGAATTACCTGGGGAGATAAGGGGATGCGTTTCTCAAACGGAAAGTCACTGATTGGAACGGCCGCAGGAATGGGCGTTTGTGCATTGATTACTTTTTTCTATCTTTTACTCACCGGAGTTCCGGTTCTTTCTTCCATGTTAATCGCGCTTGCGGGCGGACTTGCGGGTGGCGGGGCAGAAATGATTCCACTCGATATTGACGATAATTTTTCGATCCCCCTGGTGAGCGGATTAGCACTCTGGGTGGCTTTTTTGATCTTCGGAGTCTGAATGGACTTACTTAAGCAAACGTCATTGATCTTGGGGCTTGCGAGCCTATCGCTCGGAGGATGGTCGCTTTTTCGTGATTGGCGAAACAAGGTATCCATTCTGTTTTCGTTTCTCTGTTTGATTGTTTCAGTATGGGCTTTGAGTTTCGTTTCGCATGCAACGATTTTGGGGAGGCTCTCCTATGACATCCATTTGTTTTGCAATGTGATGCTCTCTCC
>CAIOKW010000145.1 GCA_903858975.1 Oligoflexia bacterium
GGAGGGTGTTTTTGGCGGCCCTTCATGACTTTATGCCCTCCTTGCCCTGGGTCATCTATCGTTTCACTCAGGCGCTCATTCATCTTTTTGTGATGAAGATGTTTGATAAGCACCTGAAATCAAAAGAATTTATTGATTGTTGAAAAAATCTTTATAATACTAAACTAATTTACTTAAGTTTCCAAATACCCGACCGATATGTTCAACAACAGAACAATGGTGGATCAAAACGGTCCACTGCAACCCCCGCTTAACAGACGGGAAGAAAGAAGGTCGGTATGGGATTAAGAATTAACACTAACGTTCAAGCATTGGCCGCACAACGTAACCTTAGCGTAGCTAACGGAAGACAACAAAGCAGTTTAGAGAAGATGTCTTCAGGAACTCGTATCGCGAAAGCAGCAGATGACTCTGCAGGTTTGGCGATCGCTGAGAAAATGAAAGCGGACATCCGTTCACTCCGTCAAGATAGCCGAAACGCGAACGACGGGATCTCTCTCGTGCAAGTTGCAGAGGGTGGAATGAACGAAGTAGGAAATATTTTAACTCGTTTCCGCGAACTTTCGATCCAAGCGGCTTCTGACACCATCGGTGACAAGGAGCGCGGCTTCATCAATAAAGAAGTCACTCAACTTCGCGCTGAAGTAGATCGTATCGCTCAAACGACAGAATTCAACGGACACAAGCTTCTTGCCGGTCACGGTGACAAGATCGAAGTACAAGTGGGCCTCAATAACTCACCTGAAAATGATCGCTTCGTGTTCGATACTCAAAAAATGAACATTGGTTTGGATTCCCTCGGTTTATCAGGAATCAACACCACAACGAAGGAAGCTGCTCAAGGAAACTTGGAGAAGATTGACCGAGCGATTACTGGTCTTTCTGAAAACCGCTCAGAAATCGGCGCGCTCCAAAACCGCCTTGCTTCATCAGTTCAAAACTTAGCGACTTACGAAGAGAACTTGTCTGCAGCGAAGAGCCGAATCTATGACGTAGATATGGCGCAAGAAAGCTCTGAGATGACTAAGAATAACATTCTTTCTCAAGCTGGAACCGCAGTACTCGCTCAAGCCAACAACAACGCACAAGGTGCGTTGAAGCTTCTCGGCTAATTTCAAAAGTACATCACGAGTGTGGGCTGATCGGTTTCAATGAAGTCGATCAGCCTCAAACTTACTCCAAGATTTAGAGATAGAGATTTTCTGGATCAATCTTGGTTCTTAATAATTCAACAGTCTTAAAGTCGGGGTCTTTTATCACCTTTAGTGAGGCCGCGATTCTTATGTCCCAACCGCAGTTCTGTTTGACCTGATCGGTGGTGACTCCCTCGTACAATTCGGTAAGAGTGAGCTCACCATCGATCATCTCAAGAACTCCAAGGTCTGTAATGGCTTTGGTGGGACCGCCCCCGGGTAAATGCATTTCTTCCCGGGTTTTTCCAAGGTACTTGGATGGTTTTGATGATTCCATTCGGGAGCCAGGAGAGGTCACGAAGTCACACTTCGCGACAAAACTTTTTGGGCTCATTCTCATCATGAGGAGTACCCGCTGAGAGTGGGTGGCAATTTCACAAGCGCCACCCGATCCAGGCAAACGGATTTTGGGATTATCGTAATCCCCGATCACCGTGGTATTAATATTTCCGTATTTATCGACTTGGGCGCCACCCAAGAAACCAACCTCGATCAAGCCACCTTGAAGGTAGCACTGAAAGATGTCGGACTGAGAGACGATGGCTAAAGAGTCGGTGACGAGTGTCGGATCTCCGATGGAAACCGGAAGTCGAGCAGGTAAGGTCCCAATCGTTCCACTCTCGTAAATCATATAAAGTTCAGGTGCGTGCGTCGCGCGCGCAAGGTTACACGCCAAGTTTGGCAAACCAATTCCCACAAATACTACTTCACGATTTCCAAGCTCTTGAGACGCGCGAATCGCCATGCGTTCAGAAGGTTTGATCTTAGTATCCATAATCGACCCCTTCGCACTTGCGTGGTTTTGCTTTTAAGCGGTCCATGAGTCCAGATCCGACTTTGGCCATATAGCCTTTACGGTCTTTTACTCCATGAACAAATTCATTTAAGTAATCTTGATAGGTCTGAGGATCACGAGAGATTTCTTCCCACTTTACATAGAAATCATTATCGCGGTCATAATACCCTTGTGCATAAGAGGGGTGGCAACCCCACGGTTCATGCACGACATGATCGACTAAAATTCCAGGAATCAGAGTTCGGTTCGGATCCCGCCGAATCACGGATGTCTCCACGATTTCTTCAGCAACAATGATGAGTTTTTTAGAAGCAAAGGCGACTTCTTTTTGAGTCCCCATGAGGCCCCACACTTGTGAGTTCCCTTCTTTATCCGCGCGTTGAACATGGATGATCGCGACGTCTGGATTGAGGGCTGGCACCGTTGCTAATCTCTGACCGGTATAAGGGCAGATGATGGATTTGATTTTAGGATTGGATTCTTCGATGTGAGTGCCTTCGAAGTTCTTCAGTGACCAAAACGGAAGGCCTGAGCTTCCGGCCAAGGTTCGCGCCACCATTCCAAAGTGGGAGTACTCCTCCAGTTCAATTTTGGAAGCAGAATCCTTTTGAGAGCGGCGTCTCAAGGCATGGAGTGAACCCACACCTGGATTTCCAGCCCAACTAAAAACGAGCTTCTTCACCAGTCCCGCTTCAATCAATTGATCATAGACGAGATCCGGAGTGAGGCGGATCGCTGTGATATCCCCAATGCCCTGACGAATGATTTCATGTCCGGCCGCAAAGGAGATCAGGTGGGTGAAGCCCTCGAGGTACAGTTCGCACCCGGGCTTCACCACATCTTGAATCGCTTCCTTCATGGAAACGAGTTTATTTGGATTTAATTTTGGCTTACGCATTTCCTAATTCCGTTAAGCATTGTTCTAGAATCTCAAGTCCTACTTTCACATCGTTTTCAGTGATGATGAGGGGAGGAGCAAAACGGATCGTCGATTTACCGCAAGAAAGGAGCAAGAGTCCTTTACGGAATGCAAGCTGCTCAAGCTTACCCACGTATTCGGTCGCAGGAGTTCCATCTGCTTTGATGAACTCGGCCCCAATCATGAGGCCCACGCCGCGAATATCGCCGATGATCGGATGTTTCTTCTGAACTTTCTTCAGTTCTTCGATAAAGAAATCGCCTACTTTTTTAATCTCAGGAAGTTTCTCCTCGATGATTTCAATCGTCGCATTCGCAGCTGCACAGCATACCGGGTTTCCGCCGTAGGTCGATCCGTGAGTTCCGCGTCCCCAAGTCATCGTGCTGGTTTTTGCAATGATGGCTCCAATGGGCATCCCGGATGCAATCCCCTTAGCGCTCAAGATAATATCTGGGGTCACGCCCAGAGTTTGAGCGGCAAACATATCGCCCGTACGACCAATCCCGGATTGAACTTCATCAAAGACGAGTACAATGCCGTGGCGATCACAAATATCACGAAGGTCTCTTAAGAATTTAGGAGACGGCATGATGTATCCGCCTTCACCTTGAATCGGTTCCACAAAAATGGCAGCCACTTCATCTGGAGAGAAGTGAGAAGTGAACCAATCTTCTTCAAGTTTGTTTGCGCAAACGCAATTGTTTTGGCACCAAGACGCTTCGCTCTTGTAAGCGCAACGGTAAGGGTAAGAGTAAGGAAGGTGGTAGATCTCAGGAAGGAGTGGACCAAAGTGTGCTTTCTGAGTTGGCTTTGAAGAGTTGAGCGTGATGGCGCCCATGGTGCGTCCGTGGAACGCGCCCTTGAAAGCAATAATTTTGGTGCGGCGAGTGTGGTAACGCGCCAATTTGATTGCGCCTTCCACAGCCTCAGTTCCAGAGTTGGTCAAGAATACTTTAGCTTCGCCCATGTAGGGCTTCACTGATTTTGAAAGTTTTTCGCAAAGGGTGATCATGGATTCGTAGTAGAAATCCGTTCCGCAAATATGGAGAAATTGAGCTGCAGAATCTTGAACGGCCTTCACCACTTTTGGGTGTGCGTGCCCCGTTGAAGTCACAGCAATACCTGCCATGAAATCCAAGTAAGAGTTCCCGTCTACATCATACACATACATGCCTTCACCGTGAGAAACGACGAGCGGATATTCTTTGATGTATGAAGGAGAAGTCACGGCGTGATCTCTTTCGATGAGGGCTTTGGCTTTAGGACCCGGAGGGGCAACTTTAATCTCAGGACGTTTTACAGTTTGCATGACATTCGCCTTTGGTGCTGCTGAATCGAGTAGGATTGATGCTCCCCGGGATTTTAAACGAAATCTCTTTTCTCCTGGGGGCATTGAAGTCGAAAAGAGATTTCATTTAAAATCCTGGAAAGCGCAAAACTCGCCTCTGATTCGGCAGCGATAAAGGCGGTGGTTTTGCGTGCTTTGAATTTACCTTAAAAAGAAGCGGGAAAAAAGGACAAAGTCCCCCTTATGTTGCGGTGCGCGCGGAGGTTTTTCTACTCCATAATCGTGCGAGATTGCTCACGCATGAACTGGGACACGTAATACGGTCCGCAGCCGCCTTTTCCGGAAGCTCCTGAACCTTTCCAACCACAGAAAGACTGAACTCCAGGCCATGCACCGGTCGTAGCCCCGGTCGCGCGGTTCGCGTAAAGTACTCCGGCTTCCATGTGATCCATGAAGTATTGAATTTCTTCTTTTTTACCCGTAAAAATTCCGCCCGTAAGCCCGTAGTCTGCTTTATTTGCTTCCGTGATGATGTCCTCTAATGAACTAAATTTTGCGACCGCGAGGAAGGGAGAGAAAAACTCGTCCTTAAAGTGTCGAGCCGTGGAGGGGAGTTCCACAATGGTCGGGTCTGCAAAGTGACCATTCTTGAACTGAGGCAATTCGCGCAGATCCGTTCCGCCAAAGACAATCTTGCCCATCACTTTTGATTCATTGATGGCTTGAAGGTGGCGCTCGACCGCCTTCGCATTGATCACCGGGCCCATATAGATCTCTTTTTGAGAGGCGTCTCCCACGGTAACCAGTTTCTTTGCTTCCGCAACGAGCTTCTCGATGAAGGCGCTATAAACTGACTCATGGACATAGAGGCGAGAGAGCGCGCTGCACTTCTGTCCTGAAAGGCCGAAAGCACTTCGAACCGAACCGCTTGCGGCTTTATCAAGATCAGCGGTTTCGCAAACGAAGGCCGCATTCTTTCCCCCGAGTTCCACGAGCGCGGGCTTCGCGTAAGCACCCGAATGAAGGGTGCGGATAATACTCATTCCCACTGCTTTACTGCCGGTGAACGCCACGCCATCACAATGAGGGTGTTTCACCATCCATTCACCGAGGGCGGGGCCATTTCCAAATACCACTTGAAGAACGCCCTCTGGAAGTCCGGCATCGCGATAGGCGAGGTAGATTTCATAAGCCGTCGCAGGAGCATCGTCACTTGGTTTTAAAATCACCGAATTGCCGCCTAAAATCGCAGCCGACGCCATCCCAGCACCGAGCGCCATCGGAAAATTAAAGGGTGCAATCACCGCAAACACGCCAAAGGGGCGAAGGACATCTTGAGTGTTTTCATTTGGGGAAAGCTTCCCCAGCGGCTGAATGAAGCCATTCGCGTGTTCCATTTGCTCTGCATAATAGCAAAGAAGATCAGCTGATTCTTCCGCGTCGCCCAAAGACTCCATTCGATTCTTGCCGACTTCAAGAGTCATCAGTGCTGCGATTTTCATGCGGCGCTCACGAATGATGTCGGCCGCTTTTTTCGTGATTGCAACTCGCTCTTGCCAAGGGGTTGAGGCCCATTTACTTTGTGCTTTTTTAGAAGCCAGAAAGGCCTCATTTAAATCCGCTTCAGAAACGGTGTGGTAATTTGCGATCAGCTCCTGGGTGTTGACCGGACTAAATTTTTTATTCACGCGACCGGTTTGGATGGGCTTTCCGTTTACGATGGAGGGGACTGACCATCCGAGTTCTGCTTTTAGGCGTGCATAGGCCACATCGAATTCTTGATGGATGACATTCATGTCAGCATTTAAAGCAGAGTAGGTGATTTTGAAATTTTTAGACATCGTGAGCTCCTGTTAGGTTTTTAGATTTGAAAGGTTTGAATTGCGGTTTTGAGTTTGGCGATGCATTCATCGGCTTCACTCATCGTCATTTGAAGAGAAGGCCCGAGAATCACGAGGTCACCATTGACGCCATCGGCTTGGCCGTAATTGGGCCAAACAATGAGTCCTTGGTCTTGGGCGTGCTGGACAAACTTCGGTGCAAATTTCTTTGCGACCGGAAAAGGCTTCTTTGAGGCTTTATCTTCTACAAATTCAATGCCCGCCATGTGCCCGATTCCGGTAATGGATCCCACAAAGGGGAGTGCATGCAAGTGGGCTTTCAGTTCTGAGAGCCAGTGCTCCGATACGGCGTGAGATTTCTCAAGCACTTGGTGCTGATCCATATAATTTAAAACCGAAAGAGCGGTGGCGGCCATGGAAGGCGCCTGCATGTAGGTTTGCGCGTGCATAAAACCTTGGGATGCGCTCTTCATGGTGTCGACGTCACTTTTCTTTACCAGGATCGCTGCAACCGGCATCAGACCTGCGTTTAATCCTTTTCCGAGGACGAGAATGTCGGGCTTTAAACCATAGTGTTCTGCTGCAAAGAATTTACCCGTGCGTCCTGATCCGCAGAGGACTTCGTCAGCGATCATGAGGATTTCGTGTTTCTTGCAAAGGGCCTCGATTTTATGAAAATAACCCTTCGGTGGTACCCAAGCTCCGGTAGAAGAGCCGCTCACGGTTTCAAAAATAAATGCGCTAATGGTGTTTGCGCCCTCTTTTTCGATTAATGCTTCGAGTTCTTGTGCGTAATAGTCTGCGCCCTTTTCGTGGTACTCGCGAAGAATTTCATCGGCATCATTGCTGTTTGAGAGAGGAAAGCGATAGCCATAGGGCGTGCTCACTGAGAGCACAGATGAAATCAATGGGCCGTAAACTTTTTTGTAGTGAGGGCGCCCCGATGCCGACAGCGCATAGAGTGTATTGCCGTGGTATCCAGGTGTGCGCGAAATGAGCTTGTGTTTGTTGGGGTAGCCGCGATCGACCCACAATTGGCGCGCAAATTTGATGGCCGCCTCCACAGCCTCGGATCCTGATGCAAGTAAAGACACGCGGTCCAAATGCAAGGGTGCTGCTTTTTTTGCAAGATTGTCGGAAAGAGCTTCCATCGCGCGCGAGGTGAATTGCATTCCATTCACGTAAGCCACTTTCTTCATTTGCTCTGCAATCGCGTCTACGAGTTCAGCGTTTCCGTGACCCAAATTTGCAACGAGTGCACCGCCTGAGGCATCGAAGTATTTTTTCCCGGCTTCATCAAAAAGATAAACGCCCTTTCCCTCTTGAATCACGGGGTAGGTTTTATTCAAGTTCCGAAGGAGAGTGTGGCCATCTGGATATTTGAGTGTGTGTTGCATAAGCTTCCTTTAATAATCTCCGAACCCTTCGCCTAAATTGGTGATGACTAAGTTTATATTTGTACAGGGGTTTACATTACATGAAGGGACCGGCGGATTGCTGCCTGCTGTAGAGGGGAGGTTAATGTATTTGTTTGAATCCGAGTCTTGGGCAATATTTTGGGTGCCATGTATATTTGTCGAATTAATCCAATATTCAATGTAGGGCACGTTGGCCCCTAAGTGAATTTCAACATGAACATCATGAGACCCGGATGCAATCGTGTAATCGAGCGAAAAGAAATCTTCACTGGGCGTGTAAAAAAAGTGATAGGGCCCCGTGATGTTAAACCCTGAAATGCCCTGAGTGATGCGCTCTGCGCCCAAGCCCCCGAGGTAATGAATGGCCGCATTTGCATTGAAGAAAGGGCCTCCCGAGAGAAAGCGGAGTTCAAATTGAAGTAAGCCTTTATTTGAACAGCTGCTCAGAATGGAATTGTTTTTGCATCTTAAAGTGCTTGGGTTCGGATTCGCGACACCAAGCGTTTGGGGTGGCACTAGATAAGATCCTGCGTAAAAACCGCCGGTGGCGTCACTTCGCTGAGTGGCGATCACCCAAGGCTCAAGGCTGAATGTGCTGCCGGGATTACTCGGTAAGCGAGTGGTTCCATAAATGAGAAAGCTTGTGTTGAAATTGGTTCCGGAAGTATACATTTCGCAGTTGCCATGGGTATCTTGCGAGTCAGGCTCAACCATGGCCCCCCTCATGGCAACAAAAACAGGTGAGTTGTTAGTGGGCAAATTCAACTGGATCGGGGCTCGCAAAAAAGAATGCTGATTGAGCCAATCCCTAGCGGTGTAAGTTCCCACCGGAACATTGGTTGAGCCAGCAGTGGTATCATTGCCGAGAGTGGTGTTGGTGGGCATCATCTGCGTATCCAGTGAAACCGGAACGAGGGTGACGGGTCCGTCATTGCCGACTCTAAACCCCGCGCGGATTTCAGTTTGGTGACAATAACTCACGCCAGGATTGGGCCCGCTTAGGAGCGTTTGGGAAGTATTCGAAAATAACTTCATTAAATCCTTCGTTGGATTCATGACCGGAATCGGAGTGATCAGAGTGATCGTTTTCAGGCTCGGGCCACAGGCAGCAAGGGCAAAAATGGCGCAAAGAATAGTTAGCGATTTTTGAAGGCTCATGGAGTGATTTAACCCTGAAAAACCTAAGAAATCATCCGAATTCTTTTGCCTAAAAAATAAGCTAAAATTCCAAAAAAGATCGATAAATAGGCGGTATTTGAGAACCCACTCATTTCAGTCCCAATGCCCCCTTGAGTCACAAACCATCCCGACAAAAAGGTCGCCGAGGCTGCGCCGAGTTGGTGCACGCAGGAGTTCAAACTCATAAAGCTCCCCCGGCGAGTGGGCGGGATGCTTGAAGAAATCATCGTGACTGCAGGGACGCTTCTAAAGCTTGAGAACACAAAGATTCCGGTCGTGGTCAGTAAGGTCACCAAATAAGAAACGTGGCCCAGATGAGTCACAAAATACATCGGGATCAAAAAAAGAAGACCCGTCCAAGAAAAAACACGCCTGGCTCCCAGTCGGTCACAGATTTTACCCATCGTAATTCCAGTGATCACGGTCAGGATCCC
>CAIOKW010000146.1 GCA_903858975.1 Oligoflexia bacterium
CCAATACTCAGGCACCTTATTTTGGTTTTATTCATGTCCCTCGTTCAGGGATGGGTGGAATGTTCACACCCGATGTATGTGCCGCCGTCATTGTGAATGGCTTCAAAAAGATTCCAAACTCACAGTCCAAATAATCAGTGCGCGCGTGCTTGAGTCGTACGTGATTTCTTCTTCAGCACCATCTTCTTTTTAGCGACGACTTTCTTTTTAGTCTTTTTCGCCACTGCACTCACCGATTTCTTTTTGGATGACTTTAGTAGCGATAATATACTTTTCTGAATCGATTCGATTTCAACCCGAGCGCGATCAAGAATGTTATAAGCATCCTTTAAAGCTTTTTTCTTTTCACCTACGATACGGTCCTCGACCTGGTCGTGTGCCCGTTCCAAGTAGTAAGAAATCGCTGACTTCAACTCCTGCAGTCGGTCCAATGAGAAGAAGCTTTCGACCTGGTCTTTAATTTCTGTAATTCTCTTAAATTCAAAATGATCCATACCTCTAACTTATCGTAATTCTGCTCAAAAACTAAAGTCAGGGTTTGATTCTATTTTTTGAACATAGCGATGGCTTTTAAGCGCTGTTCTTTATGGTCTACGATCGGTTCTGGGTAATCCCCCATCCCTGTCGAGAAGAGCCCCTCCTCGTGAGGCCAGTGAATCCGCTTTGAGCTGAGTCCCTTGAGCTCAGGGACATATTTCCTAATGAATTCACCATCTGCATCAAAACGCTCGCTCTGAGAAATGGGATTCATCACCCTAAAATAAGGCTGGGCATCACAGCCTGTTGACGCACTCCACTGCCAGCCCCCATTATTTGCAGCCAGCTCATGGTCGAGTAGCTGCTCTGCGAAGTACTTCTCCCCCTCTTGCCAGTTGATCAGGAGGTCTTTTGTCAGAAACATCGCAGCGACCATACGAAGTCGGTTATGCATGAAGCCTGTTTCATTGAGCTGCCTCATGGCCGCATCCACAATCGGATAGCCCGTACGCCCCTCACACCAGGCCTGAAATTTCTTCTCGTTCCAAGACCATTTCAGCTCATCGTATGGGGGCTTGAATGCGCCCTTCTCGACATGCGGATACTGATCGAGAATCATTTGATAAAACTCACGCCAAATCAGCTCGTTGAGCCACACTTTCGTGCCTGCTGAAAAATGGTCATAACAAAAACGAACCGCCTCACGAGGAGAAAGCGTTCCAAAACGAAAATGAGGAGAGAGCTTGCTCGTTCCATTGATCGCAGGAAAGTCACGTGTTTCATGGTATTTCCCAATCCGTTCAGAAAAGCCCTTTAATAACTTCCGTGCAACCTTCTCGCCTGGTTCCACAAAAAGGAAGGCTTTCGTGAAACCCAGATCCGCAAAATGAGCATTTTTCCCGCTCACTTGATCTGCAGAAATCAGTTTCTTTAGGTTCGGCTTATACTCTCTTAAATGTTCCGCTTTATTGAGCTCAAGCGTCTTCACCCAGTTCCGAGCGTAAGGGGTGAACACCTTATAAGGTTCTCCACTTCCTCCTAAGATCTCCCGACTTTCAAAGATCACTTGATCCTTGAATGACTCTGAATGAACTCCCATTTTCTTGAGGGCAGACATCATGGCCTGATCTCTCAGCTTTGCTGAGGGCTCGTAATCATGACTGAAAAAGACTGCATTCACCGAGTATTTTTTTACCAGCTGTGGCAACACCTCAAGTGGCTTCCCTCGCACCACGAGAAGGCGCGAGCCTCGCTCTGCAAGCTCAGACTCGAGTTCATTCAAGCAACCCTGAATGAATTCCACCTGACGGTTATCTTTCTTGAGACCCTCTAAGATATTCTCATCAATAATGAAAACAGGAAGTACCTCATTTGAACGAGAACAGGCTTCAAATAATGCCCGATGATCGCTGAGTCTGAGATCTCGTCTAAGCCAAACAATACTTCTTTCAAACTGAGCCATTAAAACTGTACTCCAATTGCTTCAAGAACTACGTGCGAACCCACATAAATCAAAGCCCCAGCTGCGATCCACGCGGGCGCGAATTTTAATTTGAGCGCAGTCGGTAAGAGTTGCACCAACGTTACAAAAATCAAAATCCCACTTGAAAGAGCAAGGAAGGTGCTTTCATAGCCCCGAACAAAAAATGGAATGAGCGAGCCAATCACGAAAGCCCCACCAATAAAAAGAAGAACTTTTTGAGCAGATTTTAGACTTGCCCCACCAGCAAGCGCCATGGCACCTGAGAGCACTCCTTCCGGAAGCAAATGGAGAATCACCCCAATAATCATAATAAATCCAAGCTTTCGATCTACGGCCTGAACGGAAGATAAAGCAATACCATCAAAGAATGCACAAATCATGAAGCAGGCAATCGCAGAGCAGACCTCTCCGTGCCCAAGGACCTCCATATGTGTATGGCGGTGAATGTGGCCATGGTCATGGGATTTTTCACAGTTGGCGGCTTCTTTCAAATCATGATGATCATGGTGGTCGTGAAGATCATCTCCATGCCCATGACTATGGCCTGCATGGCTTGAGTCTTCATGCACATGCTCGTCATGGGTTTCAATTTGTTCAAGCGCCTCATCATCCACTTTGAAAAAAAGTTCTACAAACTTTAGGCGCTGTACCCCGTAGCGCTCGAAAGCAATCACGAGCGTCATCCCGACCAGTGACCAAGCAAAAAATTCGCGGGGCCCATGAGGATACTTCACCAGGTTCTCAGGCAGAAGATCAATAAAGAGTACGGCCATCATGAAGCCTGTCGCCACTGCGATAAAAACTTGAAGTCGATCCATGTTGACGTGACGTCCAGCTCGACCCATGACAAACATGCCGAGCAAAATCATTGAGAGCGCAATCACAACCGATGAGAAAAGTAATAGCATGCTTAATAGTCTACCTCATTTGACGGGTACCCTCAATGAGGATAAGATCAAGTTTGTGGATCAAACCCCTGAAATTTTGTTTGAAAACGAGGACTTTGTTGGCATCAATAAGCCGGCAGGGTGGCTCAGCGTTCCTGCCAGGGAGCCAAAGCCCGGCGACCTCGTCGTGAGCCATTGGCTTAGGGAGGGGCCGATAGGGTCAGCATTCATGATTCATCGCTTGGACCGATTTACGAGTGGCGTGATGCTGATTGCAAAAAATGATCGCGCTCATCGCCAAGGCAATCTCTGGTTTGAAAAGAGAATTGCGAAAAAGATTTATCACTTTCTTGCATCTCCCCCTCCCTCTCGACCCGCAATTCAGATCAAAACCCCCGTGGATGGTAAACCCGCTCAGACACTCTTTGAAGTTCTCGAGACCCATCATGAGTTTTTCTTCGGGCGCGCGACTCCCCTCACCGGCCGATTTCATCAGATCCGAGATCATGCAGCTCAAGCCGGATTCCCATTACTGGGCGATGCAAGCTTTCATGGAAAACCAGGACCTCGCGTCTGTCTCCATGCCTATTCTTTAGAAACACCGATCGGAAAAATTGAGGCACCCTTTGCACCCGATCTTTTGAAACTCTGGAGTGAGATCAAAAATGCTTGAGTCAATTTTAAAGGAATCCTTCTTCTTACGAGAAACCCTGAATCTCCACTCTGAGACCGAAGCCCTTCGGATTTTTTATGGCCCGGGTGAGACGCGTGATCCTGAGCTCAGCCAGATTGCTATCGATTTATTTCTGGACCATGCTTGGATCACACAGTGGAAAGAAGTGAAGCCCGGAACCCTCGCGAAAGTGAGTGAAGTACTGAAGGGTCATTTCGGTGAAAAGCTTAGAGCGATCGTTCTCATGGATCGCTCTAAAGTGGCGAGTGAGGCTGATGTGATCCCTCTCGATGGTCCGGTCCGAACGGGCCGCTTTAGCGTGAAAGAGTTTGGTGTTCCCTACTTGGCGCAAATGGAAAACACCAAACACCCGGGCCTTTTCCTAGATCACGCTCCCCTTCGTAAATGGCTCCTTCATACGCAGAAGAACAAACGAGTTCTGAACCTATTTTCTTACACGGGAAGCCTTTCAGTTGCGGCCGCCATGGGGGGTGCGAAGCAGGTCACCACTCTTGATCTTTCTAAAGCGACCATTGATTGGGCGAAAGAAAACTGGGCGAATGCAAAGCTACCGAATGAGATGGGCGATTTCATTTACGGAGATGTTTTTGAATGGCTTCCCAAAATGCGAAAAAGAAACGCGGAGTTTGATACCATCCTTTGTGATCCGCCTTCATTTTCTCGCTCGAAAAATGGAACTTTTTCTACGAATAAAGATGGCGCTAAACTTCACGCGGAAATCCTTCCCCTCCTGGCTACGGGTGGAATCTTAGTGACCTCTATCAACTCCGAAAACGTGTTTGAACGGAACTTCCTAAAAGACATCGAAACGGCTTCAGAAATCACCGGAACGAAACTGAAGCTCATTGGGCGCGTAGACCTGCCTGAAAGCTTTCCCACGCGCCTGGATCTCGGGGAGCGCTACTTAAAGGGGTTCTACCTACAAAAGATCTAGCGAAATGCGGGCGCGGATACGTAGGGGCTCGTCCAAACCTTATTGAATACTTGAGCCACCGATGCAGTCACGGATGCATCTTGGACTAAGATTCCGACGTTTCGAGTTTGGGTGAAATAGCTTTGACTCCAGTTTTCAGATCCAACCCAACTCATGACTCCATCAATAATCATGTATTTCGAGTGCGAGAGGCGAGCATACTGAAGTGGCCCACCTGACCACTGAGGGATAGTGATGATCTTCACTTGAATGTTTTTCTGTGAGGTCAAGGATTGAACATCCGCTCGTCCATTTTTGAGAGTCGCTTGATCCACCATGACCTGAACCTGGACACCCCGAGCTGCCGCTTTTTTGAGCGCCTGTTCAAGATCAGTGAAGCGCGCGGCACTCTGATAGACTGAAGTTGAATATTGATACATTTGAACCTGCACTGAGGTTTTTGCTCCGTTGATGAGCGCAAGCAAGGTATCGAGTGTCGGTGGCACTCCTGCCGGAAGATCTTTCGCAGGAGATGCAAGCACACTTAAGGGTGAGGTGAAAAAACGCTGCACGCCTTCAATTGCGGTGGGTGTAATGGAGGTCTGAGCAAAATTCCAATCACGATTAAAAATCATCTCAAGAGCCGCACAGGTATTGGGCTCACTAAACACGAGACCCAGCTCATGAATGTGAGACATTGCAAGCCAATCGAAATTAGCAGATCCCACGTACGCGAGTGATTGATCGACCACAAAGTATTTCGCGTGCTGAACACCTCCGCGAGATGAGTAATCAATGACTTTCACTTGAATGTTTGGAACCTGTGCCAGCATGCGCGGGTCATTCGAATAGTTTTGGTAGAACTTCGCATCCACCATGATTCGAACTTTCACTCCGCGTGCTGCTGCGGCTTTGATCGAGTTCAGAACGGCATCGAGTGCTTGGCCGGTTTGGCTTGAGATATAGAATTGTTCAATATCAAGCGTGCTCTTGGCCGCATTGATGAGGCCCACCCAAGCATTAGCGGTTTCAACGATTCCGTTGATTTGAAGATTGGTTTCGAGGGGAACGCTTTGAACGACTTGAACGTTCGGAAGCGCAACGGCTTTCATGGATACCAATAAAAATGCCAGTAAGTGTGCGAATTTCATCGTAAGACCTCTCCCCAGGGGTTTTCGATACGGTAGACAATTGCACAGCTCGCTGTCTAGCCGAAACTGTCAAAATTTTGGTCAGGATTGTATGAGCTTTGCACATTTCGCTCCTTCTCTCGCATATATGCGCGCTCAGCTGGCACGGGTCTCGCTATATATCAGGGTGAGAGGACCGGAGAGATGAGAAATTTAAAATTTATTAATTTAGCAGTAATTTTAGGTGCCTGTCTTTTTACTTTAAATGCGCTTGCCGCATCTCCGGTAAAGGTTCACGTTCTTGAGAACTTGAGCGCTCAGGAATCAAAAGCGGTTCACGCATCTCTCGTAAAGCTCGGATATGCGCCATCGAAGAAAGCACTCTTCTCTGAATCAAAGGATGCCATCATCATCACTAAAGCATTAAAAAATGAAACCGACGAAGCGAGCCTCACTGTTGAGCTCGTTCACTTGGATCATGAGAAATCACTTCCTAGAACGGTGTTTGAATACCGATTGAGCACGGCGGATGTAGGAAGCATGATGAATGCATTCCCAAGACCCGAATCATTAAAGCCAATGAATCTTACGCCTGTGGCGCTTCAGACGATGGAGTAGCGCTCGCTGCTTCTGCAACCCCTGATCCTTGAAGCGTCTGAGATTGACCCTTCAAAACCAAACGCAATTCCCCTGCTCCTTTTGGACCCCGAGGCGGTCTTGGAGCTCTTGGCGCCTGAGGACGTTTTTCACGAGGAGGACGAGGAGCTGCTTTGACTTCAGCGCCTTCAATACGGGGAGCAAACGATCCTAAACCTTCACGGCGAGGTGCCGGCGCAGGAGCGGGACGATCATTTCCTCGAGGAGGACGACCGCCATCGCGGTTTCCACCGCGACCTTGATCACGACCTCCGCGTCCGCCCCTCCCTCCGCGACGATCATCATCGCGACCTGAACTGACGGCTCCGCGAGAATCGGCAGATGCAAAATATTCTACTAAATAAAAATGACCTTCACGCTCAATGTAGCTCTCAGGAACTTTCTCAGTTTCTATCGCTCTTAATGCAACGACGACGCGTTTTACGCGATCGAGTCGCGAGCTCGTCATGTCTAAAACATTTTTATAAAAGCCTACTTTAGCTTCATCGAGCTTCAATTGCTCATGGATTGCGGCTTGAACTTCTTCTTCCGTTTTTCCTTCAGCCAGAAGAGCCGTTTTTTTAGCAAGTGCTTCTTTTAAAACGAAGCCAGAGAATTCAGTAAGTGTTTTCATAGTGTTCTCGAATTTAGGTTAGTTCAGGCGCAAAGTCAAACCGAGCAAATGCTGAGGTAAAGTTCGGTATTGATATTCTACTAGGAAGTTTTCAGAGATTCGAATCCCGAGTCCTGCTGAAAATTTAGAATAGAGAAGAGCGTCCGACAGCCCGCGATAACGGTAGCCATAAGAGGCCGTAAAGTGGATTCGATCCGTATGAAGCGAAAGCCCAGGCTTCACCACTCCAAGAGAGTTTTTGATGTCTGAATCGGCATCCAGAACCAGGTCCACCATCGGATCCAGGTTGAACATGAGCCCCGCTCCCACCACTCCGATTCCATGGGTCAGGTTTTTCATCATCACAGCGATGCGAAGTCTTTGAATAAACTCAAAAAACATCCCAAAATCATAGCTTGAGCCCCCACCCCCCGTATCAGAGTGTCCAGAGATCCCAAACGTGGTGGCCATTGAGGGAATCATTCCCGCAGCACCAAAGTTGATCACACCCGTTCCTGACGCGTATGCTCCCGAATTGTACTGTGCGTATTCAGCCCCGGCGCCTAAATAACCATTTCCGACGAGAAGTGCGCCCGATTCACGGAGAGTTGCCGTTGAATCGCTGATGGCAGCCATCCCGCCTTGAAGCTTCAAAGTTTGATTAAGGACCAATCCCGCTGGGTTTTCTCCATGGAGAGCTCCAAAGAAGCTCGGAGAGGAAATCCCCTGACCATTGGCCACCATGAAATTATCTTCACGGCCACCCGCGCCACTCATCCCGCGAGCATGCGCATTTCCGGTGAGAATGAAGGCAAACCAAAGAACGACGATCCAATTCTTGTTCATCATAGATTGAGTATATCCAGCTTCAAAACCCTCGCAAATCGTTATGATTCTGACGCTATTAAGCCTTTGAATATTTAAATAATTCCTCTATAATCAAAGTCACATTATGAGCATGGTCTATTTTATTCCGTCATCCCAAAGAAAAATCGCACTTGCAGCAGCCCAATCTGAGGACGAACCCGTTCTTGTGATCGGTGGAACCGGCACCGGTAAAGGAGCCCTCGCGAAGTGGATTCACAAGAACAGCCCCCGAGCCGCACAAATTTGTGTGATGGCGACTCGCGATCGCACGGTTGCGGAACAGATTCGCGATTGCAATGGTGGAACCTTGATTGTGGATGATATCGCCAACTACCCTGTGTCTGAACAGATGGTGATCTTAAATTTTCTAAAAACGAAAGCGATCCCTCAGGCTCAAAAGGGCGGCGCAAGCGTTCCGATGATTGCAAACGTACGAATCATCGCCACTGCCGTTCCTCAGATTGATTCACGCGCACGCGCGGGAATGTTCAATGACGAGTTACTCCTTCGCTTAAGCAAGAACCGCATTGAGATGCCAAACCTTGCAGAACGTGAAGACGAGTTTGAAGACATTGCGATGGGAATCTTGCAAGAGATCACTCAAGAGCTTCATAAAGAATACATTAAAGGCTTCTCTGAGACCGCTTGGCGTAAGCTTCGGGATTACGATTGGCCCGGTAACCTTCGCGAGCTTCGTAACGTCCTTCGCATGGCAACCGTTTCCTGCGAAACGGAACGCGTTGAGATGCGCGACCTCCCCGACTTTGGTCACGATAAAATCAATTTTCAAGCCACCCGCTCTGAGTTTGAAAAAATTTATCTCTCTGAGTTACTGAAAAGCTTTAGCCATGATCTCGACAAGACTGCACGTGCCGCCCGTATGGAGCGCGTGACCTTGATGGAGAAATTGAAGCTTCACGGGCTTATTCATTAAGGGGCTCGTCTCCAGTATACGCTTCCTTCATCACCTGGAATGACCCGAGCTCCGATAGGGCCATCAAGTGAAGAGACATTTGCATCAAACCCAAAATAGTGAGGAGTATTACCACTCGCTGCCATGCATGTACTCAAGGCTGATGGACCGAAGGTGTCATAGACAAGAATTGCTTTCGATA
>CAIOKW010000147.1 GCA_903858975.1 Oligoflexia bacterium
AGGATTTTCTGCAAAATTTCAAAGCGCCCCTCAAGCATCTTTAAGATTTTAAGCGTGTGCTTCACAGAGAGCACGGAGTTTGGCTCCACTTTTACTCTTCCCACTTGGTCTAATGCCTGTTCAAGACTGAGAGGGCGAATGTTTGGGAAGTCGAGATTGGCTTGTTCATTCATGACAACCGTTGAGTGACCCAAGCTCTCAAAAAGATGGCCTCCTACTCGAGCATATTCTGGGCAAATGAGCTCGAAGGCTTCAAACATGATTCGCTCTTCAATTTGAGGTAAATGAATGAGTTTTCGTTTGATTCCTGAATGCCTTGCCACCTTGTAAAGGAGACCTGCGTAGCTCAACTGATCAGTTCCACCAATCTCATAAATCATGGACTCTTTAGGATTCTGCTCGAGTGTTGCTAAGAGATAATGAATTAAATCATCCGAAAAAATCGGCTGACAGAGTGCCTTTAAATTTTCGGGCTCTACAAAAAACGGCAGGCGATTGATGAGCGCACAAATGATTTCATAAGACGTGGATCCTTGTCCTAAAACCACAGATGCTCTAAACTCGGTGACCTTGGCGCGACCCAGAGTCAGGATTTTCCCAGCCATTTGGCGGCTACGAAGATGTGGAGAAAGATGCTCAGAATGACCGAGCCCACCCAAATAGATGACTCTCTCAGTTCCTTCGTGATTGACCGCGTCTGTGAACACTTGAGCTGCAAGCGTCTCTTGATATTCAAAGCTATCGGACTCGTCGAGGCCATGAACCAGGTAGTAGGCAATTGAGCAGCCCTTTAAGGCCTCACGTACTTTGCTGAGATCTCGAATATCGCCCTGGATGATGGTGAGATTTGGATGTTGAAGAGTCACTTTGGCTGGATTACGAACCAGTGCCTGGACTTCGTAGCCTAAATTAAGGAGGCGCCTCACCAGAATGCCGCCCACATAACCTGTCATACCCGTTAACATGATTTTTTTCATCGCAAACCGTTCTCCGTGCTAAGATGATTCTAGCTTAACATGAGTTTGAATCAATTTCTTCCAAACGTCGTAAAAGAGCTCTTAAAACATGTGCCGTCACTGGTATTCGAGGTGACGGATTGGAATAGCGTGCGCCGAGACGCTCCTCTCATGACGACGCGCCTTTTCTCTAAAGCCGGAGTGTCATCCCTTAAAAAGTTTCAAACCGCTCAGCTTTCGCCTTTTATTTCATTTATTGATCAAAAATCTGCAGGCTGTATGCAGGATCCCCAAGGTTTCGGGGACGCCCTCCTCCGCTACTACTTCGCGCAACTCTACTGTTCGGAAGGTATCTTCCTCGATATTCGAGATGAAAATTTCAAATGGGCGGAAGGTCTGCTGCAATTTAACCCAAATGGGTTTTGGTATCGCTTCACTCCCGTATTTCGCTTGGGACTCCTTGACCTCTACGAGGGCTTCTATCTAGAAGATGATGCCAAGTTTCAACGGGGGCTCTTAAGTACCCGTTTGATCCAAGAGAATTGGTCTATTGAAGATCAAAATCACATGAAACAGTTGTTTCGGAATCACTTTGGCGCGAGCCTGGATGAGCCGATGTCGTTTAATCTCGTCGATTTCCAAAAAACATTTCTTAAAA
>CAIOKW010000148.1 GCA_903858975.1 Oligoflexia bacterium
GGCCCAGCTGCCGGGTTTGACCACCTCGGTACCTATTTGAAGGGTCTGTTTAACTTTTTAGGTATCCAAAAAGTAGAATTAGTCAGACTCGAAGGAACCGCAATGGGAGATGCAATGCTATCTCAAACAAAAGCGTCTGCTGATCAGTTGATCAATCAGCTTTAATTCTTAAGGTCCAATTCAAAAATCAAATCCCCCGTATCTGTGTACATTCACAGTGCGGGGGATTTTTTAATCTCTTAGGTGATTCCAAAAAGGAGCGCTGAAAGGGTCAGGGTCATGTTTCCGAGAAACATGATGGGGCCACTTAAGAATGAAATCGCGCCAGTAAACATGAGCGCGAGTAAAATAAAGACACTGTATTTAGAAAGTTGCTCATATTTTTGCATCGCCGGATAAGAGAGCATGCTTTCAATCACTTTGCTGCCATCTAAAGGCGGAATCGGAAGTAGGTTAAAGATCCCCAGTCCATAGTTAATGAAGACTCCGATTTGGAGCATCGTCGTAAATTCTTTAAAAAAGATAAATTTTTCTGGAACGAATCTGAGCATCGCAACAAATCCCAGAGCGCAAAGGATCGCTAGAATGACATTTGCGATCGGTCCCGCAAGTGAAACCCAAAAGAGCCCGGGCCTAAATTTTCTGAAGCGCCTGGGATCAATTGGAACCGGGCGCGCCCATCCAAAGAGGATATTAAATCCACTGACCATATTAATAATTGGAAATAAGACCGTACCAATCGGATCCAGATGCGGAATAGGGTTTAAAGTGAGACGGCCCGAATCTTTAGCCGTGGTATCGCCCCAAAGGTTCGCAACAAAACCATGCCCAAATTCGTGTCCAACGACCGCGAGCAAAAAGGGTACAAATTGATATCCGAGACGGGTGAGGCCTTCTTGAAAATGATCCATAATATCGGTATACCGAAACCTTTCCTTCCTCGCACTACTTTTTGCCGCGAGGATGATACTGACTGATAATATCCCGTAACGTTTCAGGAACGATATGCGTATAGACCTGGGTGGTCTGTAGGTCCGCGTGTCCCAAAAGGGTTTGAAGGGACCTCAGATTCATGCCCGATCTTAAGAGGTCGCTTGCAAAAGTGTGTCTCAGCATGTGGGGATGGAGACTGGTCGGGATCTCAGCTAGGAATGCGAGTTTTTTCAGGGTTTTCCAAAATGCCTGCCGAGTCAGGGGCTCACCCCCTTGGCCTAAAAAGAGGATGTCGCTTTTAGGATTTAAAAGTGGTCGAGCGTTCTCGAGATATTCGAGGATTAATTCGCCAGCCACCGGGGCAAAGGGGATCATGCGTTCTTTGTTTCTCTTACCGAGTACCTGGATGAGTCCTGCTTCTGTATCTACTTTAGACCACTCTAGGTTGATTAACTCAGAAACTCGAACCCCCGTCGCATAAAGCAAATAGATCATCGCGCGATCCCGAATTTTCAGGGCGGCTTCAAACTTCCCATGATAATCCAGGCCCCGATCCGCAGCTTTCAAGAGTGCGGCAACGGCGCGCTCATCCATGGCTTTCGGTAGTTTTTTAGGAAGGGTCGGGGATTCAATAAAAAGGGATGGATCCTCTGAGATGAGTTCTTCGCGAATCAGAAACTTATAGAATTGCTTAATGGCTGAAATCTTTCGAGCAATGGAAGTCGATTGCTGCTTCTTTTTTTTGAGGAGTTTCAGAAAAGCTTGAATATCATTCTCATCTCGACTTAATACGGGGCGCTCTTGCGCCAAGAGAAATTGTTTTAAGTCTCTTCCGTAAGATGAAATCGTATGGGGCGAGGACCCTTTGTCAATTCGAAGGTGATTGAGGAAAAGTTGAATCAGTGGATCCAGATTTATACCCCCAAGAGGTATTCAAAATCACTTTGAGAGAGCGTAAATGCGCCACCCTCTCCAATTTCTTGTGTGGTTTCGGCATCTGAAAAGAGGGCATTGAATTGGGATGATTTTCGTCCTTTTAGGATCTCAATCTTTTCTTCCACCGACTCGCTCATGATGTAGCGATACACTTGAACAGGCTTCGTTTGTCCAATTCGGTGCGTTCGGTCGGTAGCCTGATTTTCGACGGCCGGGTTCCACCAAGGCTCAAGGTGGAATACGTAACTGGCTTTCGTTAAGTTAAGACCGACCCCTCCGGTTTTAAGAGTCATCAGCATCACGGCACCTTTATTGTGCTCTTGGAATTGTTGCAGTTGAATCTCTCGATCCTTCCGTGAAACTTTTCCATGAAGCGCAAAATAAGGAATACCTGCCTTTTTAAGCTCTTTTGCCAATAAATCAAAAGTACCTAAGAACTGAGTGAACACGAGAGCGCTTTCGCCGGTTTCAGTAATCGATTTTAAGTTATCGATCAGGAGCGTGATTTTTGGAGGGGTCTCGGTGTAATTCACGTTTGGAATGGCGCTCGGAGCGGAACAGACTTGGCGTAAACGAAGGAGTGCGGTCAACATAATGAGCTGACTTTTTGATTCTCCACCTTCAGTGATCGCTTGTCTGACGCGTGAGTTCCATGAAAGAGCAATGTCACGGTAAATCGCAAGCTGCTTCTCAGTGAATGGAATCTTAACGGTACTCTCTGTTTTTGCAGGGAGTTCTTTCAGGATCGCAGACTTCGTTCTTCTCAGTACGAGTGGCCGTGTTTTCGATTTTAAGTATTGAATGCGGTCTGGCTCTGGAGCGTAGGACTGCATATAGGTTTTTCTGAATTGATCAAAACCACCCAGCGCTCCCGGAACCACAAGATCCATCAAGGAGAAGAATTCTCCCATGTGGTTCTCAAGCGGAGTCCCGGTCAACGCGAGTTTGAATCGGGCAGGAAGCTTTCGAGAAACAGTCGTTCGTTTAGCCGTGATAGTTTTTAAGTTTTGGGCTTCATCGTAGATGTGAAGGGTCCATCGGTAATTATTAAAGAAGGCCTCATGTTCAGCCAAAAGTCCGTACGTGCTAATGATCATTCCCTGAGGGTTAGCCTCTAGGAACTCCTTCGCCTTTGCAATTTCACGAGACTGAAAAATGTGCATCGGTAGGTCAGGCGTGAATTTATTTGCTTCACTAAACCAGTTGAAGGTCAGGGAAGTGGGTACGACAATGAGTCCATGGCCAAGCTCGTTCTTCTGGCGAAGCATTTCCAGGAATACGAGCGTTTGAACGGTCTTACCTAACCCCATGTCATCCGCTAAAATTCCACCGAGCCCCAGTCTAAAGAGATCGTGAATCCATTGAACACCGCGATGCTGGTAGGGTTTTAGGTCACCTTTAAAGTTTTTTGGCAGATCAAGGGGTGGCCGGTCTTGATTGAGAGTTTCGTAGAATTTAACGATTTCATCCCAGATCGGCCCACCTTTCACGCGTACACCGGTTGAACGAAGGGCAAGGAGCTCTAAGGTGTAATGCTTCGGTAGGCGATAAATGCGATCGGATTTTTTATTCCCACGTTTAGGGCCTTGGGTTCCCGCAAGTTGGTCCCAAAATAAAGTGAGTTTTTCGAGCGATGGAATCGAGGACTGGTTGAGGCGATAAATCTTCCCTTGGAAGGTAATCATCCCGGTCTCAGAAAGACGTTTTGCCTGGTCTTCACCGATCTCTACACCCTTAAAGAAAAATTTAGGGTGGAGCTCAAACCAATCAATTCTTCCTTGTGCATCTGGAGTCTCCTCCAAAATGAACTCCGAAATAAAGTCCTCATCATTGAGCTCTTCAATCGATTGTCCGTCCAAGGAGAGTTGAGCCCCCTCGTTCTGAAGGGGTAAAAATGCACGAATGAGATTTTCACCGCTGGTTTCTTTTTTCGACAGCACAAAACGAGTGGCGCCTTCCCCTGAAATTTCGGTCTCTGGGAAAAACTGAAGATCCTTGATTTGCTGGGGGTCTTCAAAGTTTGAATTTTGAATGATTCCGTCTTTGGTCTTTAAAAGAACTGCGCCCTGGGATTGAGTCTGAGAAATGCTAATCCAAGCAAAAATGAGCTTCAGATAAAAGGCGTATACTCCGCTCACAAGAAGGTTTCGATCTTTTAAGATCAGAGGGAATACGCGCTCTTCAAACAAGTTTTTCAGGTCAAGAATATAGGACTCTAGATACTCAATGGCCGCCTTAGAACAAAACACTTCAAGAGTAAGATTCTGAGATTGCGGTGCACCTTCGAGTTTATTCAAGAGAGCAGCAAGTTTTGCCTTGAGTAACTCAAAAAATGATTCGAATGGACGATCTTTTTTAATGAGGTAGCGAATGGTTTCTTGTTGAACTAATGCTGCCACACCAATGTGTCGAAGGAGTCGAAGGTCATTCGCTCGTTTTGCTTGTTTTTTGGCTTGAAACATCTCATCGCTGAGGGCTTCATCCCAAACACGAATTCCCAAGGTGAGAATTTGAATCTGTTTTAGGATGGGAGTAGGAATTCCATCTAGAGTTCCAAACTCAAAATTCAATTCAGTCGAAAACGTGCCATTCGAGAACACACGCACATGGGGCGCAAAGCTATCGGCTTTTAAAAATTGGAAAGGCGGGTAGGCATGAATTTCATTGAAGCTGGCATGAAACTCGTCTTGCATGACATTAAAGAGCGACTCAAAATTTCGATGCTCATTGCATTCGACCTTGGGCGGATATTTTTCTAGCCAATGATTAAAGGGATGAAAGAAGATTTCTTGCGTAATGGCATTGATGGCAAAGGTTGGGTACCAAGCCCAATCGCGGTGAAGTTCAAGGCTGATCTCCGTTGCAAGGGTGTTTTCAGGTGACGCTTTTGAGCGTACTTGAAAGCCGGATTTGAGGCTTGTGGGCTGGGTGAAATCAATTTTTTGAATTTCGATGACTTTGCTTTCGGAGTCAAAAGTCTCTTGAAAGGCAAAGTAGACCTTCAGCTTTTCACGCTTCAAGAGCTTGGATGCAGATTCAGCGATCGAGAGCAAGATTGCGTCTAGACGCTCGTCTGCTTTAAGGTCCCAGATCGGAAGGTCTTTCCATTTTGGAAAGAATCGAGCGCGCTTTTTCTCGAGAAAGGTTTCATTGAGATTCGACGCGACCGGAAGCAGCTCAGTGGGAACAAGCGTGCTGTTCTTATGGTAGAGGAGTTCAGCAACCGGGATGCGAGTGCCATCCGTGAATAAATAGTAAATGCATTTTCTTCGAGCGGTTTCGAAAGGGTTTTGGAATAAATTATTCGTGGTGCCTCGGAAAGATACGGGTGATCGCCAAAGAGGGTGTGGGAGATCCGATTCACGATAAAAAGGAACCGCCAGATCCGGAAGAAGAAAGTCTTGATGGGATTTAGCGCCCGTTAAGGTTTGGTCGAGCTCAAAGCTTGATCCCGCAGGCTGAATCGCTTGATTTTGAAAAGAAAAGACAATCCCTTTGAACTCAGCAGTGACGTGAGGATGGGTGATGTACTCTTGATCACGGTGAAGGATTGTAGAGGGAGTCGGCGCAGGTGCCGTAGCCTTCAGTTTCGCGAATTCTTCTTCTGAAAGTTTAATGTGATCAAAGATGGGTTCATCCACCCGGGTCAGTTCGTATTTTTGGGATGCCAAAACGGTCACCACCCATGCGGCGATCGCTTGATGGCGACAAAAAATCCCATATCCTGCCATTGAGCAATTGCATTCAGAGTAGAGCGGTTGCGAAGCCGTGCTCATGTCAATCTTGGTTTGGGAGGGTTCAGAGAGTTTAAATTCAATTTGAAACCCTTTTGAACCCAGGGTTGCGACTTCAAGGCTTAGGAAGCCTCCGTCTCTGAGGTATTGGAGTCCACGCTCGAGGGCAGATGGATCTAGACCTTTGGCTAACGCGGCGGGACCAAGGCGTTTTAACTCCTGAAGAGAAGGAAGTTTCATTGGCCATAATTGTGACTGATCGCTAGGGCGAGTTCAAGAGTTAAATTGAGCTATTGCATCCGATCCGATTCAGGAAAACAATAAAGGTACAGAAGGGATCTAAAACAATGGAAAATCAAAGACGTAATTTCTTGAAAACGATCATGTTAGGGGCGGCGGCACTCGTAGTGGCTCCGGCTCTTCGAATTCAGCAGGCATTCGCTGATCTCGTGAAATCAGATGATCCACTAGTCAAGGCTTTGGGCTATGTGTCTGATGCGAAGCAATCCAAGGATCGCAAAGACAAAAAAGCACAATGCTCAGGGTGTCAGTTCTATGGCGACCTCAGCGGAAAAGAAAAACAGGCTAAATGTCAGCTGATTCCAAGCGGTGAAGTACAACCTACCGGTTGGTGCCGTTCTTACTCAGCTCGCGCTAAGAAGGCCTAATGTCCGGTTCTCAACTGAAATCCATTCAGGAGTGGGCTTCATTGCCCACTCCTGATTCAGCCCGTTTGTTGATTCGCGCCTACCACGAAAGTGAGTGGCGCTCGAGTCGTTTAGAGGTGATTCGTGCCTTGGGGCGCTTCACCGATTCTAGATCGCTTCAATTTCTGGTTGAGGTGATTAAGGGCAATCTGGACCTTGCTGAGCAAGAGCTCGCGATTCTGTCTCTCAGTCGTCAAAAAACGCGAGGTGCGCGTTATTTTCTGAAGTTTTTCTATCCCGTGGCTCCAGAGACTTTGAGGCCAGCTGTGGCCTATGCGTTAGGCCAGGCCCAAGTTTTCTCCATGTCAGATGAGCTCTTAAAGAGTTTTGACGTCGCCTTAGCCAAACAGGATTACATTTGGCTTAAAAATATTATTTTATCCTTAGGTGAGCTGAAGGTGTTTCATGCCCTTCCTCGGCTCCGCCAGTTGATTGAAGGGGGAGTGGCCCGAACCCAGGAGATTCAACTCTCCGTGCTCTTTGCGATGGGGCGTCTCGAGCGAGAGCCCCAGCAGCTCATTCGTTACGAGAATCTGTTTTTGGATGATTCTTTGCTCTGGCAGGTTTACCAAAGTGTCCTGACACAGGTTCAGATTCGAAGTCAGTTCAAATTAGAAGACTATTTAAGCAAGATTTTTGAGGGAGGCAAACCTCATCCTGTCCTTCCATTAGAATTAAAGGCTTTTGACCCCTCAGAGGTGCAACTAGGCTTGAGTCTGTTTGATCAGGGTACCTATTGGAAGCGCTACTTGCTCTGCCTCAAGGCCCTACCGGCCTCCCTTCAGGGCGAGATGCTGCTCAAATTCAGCTTTCAAGAGGAAGAGTGGCCAGAGTTTTTTCATTTGCTCGCTGATTCAAGTGAACTTGAAAATTCAGCAAGCCTGATGGATGCTTTTGCGAAATCGAACCCGACCATTGACCAGAACCTGGAGATCAGGCTTTCCTGCTTAAGTGCGTTTTTACAAAATGTGAACTGGGAAAAAGAAGCTGAGAAGTTTCTCCAATCGAGCGAAGGCAATCTGGCGATTCGATTCCTCAATTTATGGAGTGAGTGGGCGATTGTTGAATCTGAGAAGCAGATTCAAGGCCAAATTCGTACTTTTCTTAAGTTTAAACTCAGCGACTCCGTTTTCGCGCGCTTGTTGAGAGCCTGCGTTGAACTCGGAGTCGATGATAAATCGATTCACGAGCCATTGCTCCCGCGTTTTCAATCTCCTGAAATCAGAAACACTCTGCTCTTATACGCAGAAACCTTTCAGTTGAAGGAATTGCTGCCTTCGATTCGTGCGCTTTCGCCGGGTGAGCTTGGGAAACTCGGAGTGCGGGTACTGTCATATCTTGAGTCGATCCTGATCACTAAGAAAATCAATCCGACCGCAGAAGGGGTTGAAAAGTTATTGGCTCAATTTGAAAAGGATCCCAATCCAGATCACCAGGCAGGCCTCTTGCGAGTGCTCAGGCATTTGCCCCTCCCTGCGTTTGAACCTCATATTATTGCAAGTCTCAAGAGCACGAGTCATTCAGTTGAATTGAATGCGGTCATTGCTCTCAAGTCTTATGCAGGATCCCGCCCAGCAAGCGAAGCGTTGGTGGAGAAACTACAGTCCTCCTCTGAAATTATTCAAGGCCGCGCGCTGGATGCGCTTTGCAAGCACACTACCTTGGTTGCAAAACGCGGAGTGATGGAGTTTTTGGCTCATCACCTAGAAGACGAACCAGTGGTGGACAAGGTTTACCGCGACTTTGATTCGGAGAAAAAAGGGGGAGCAGAGTTTTTTGCCAACCTCGTTGATATTTTGAAGAAGAATCCAGATCATCCACAGTGGGA
>CAIOKW010000149.1 GCA_903858975.1 Oligoflexia bacterium
AACAGCCTCCAAAGACTGGGCGTATACTAAAAGAGTATGAAGTATAAAACTCTACTGTCAGTATTAGCATTCGTTGGAATCGGAACCCTTTTCGCAGGCTGCGCAAGCCTTACCGGAGCGGAAAGCGAAGCAAACCTTTCAAAGCTTCAGCCCGGAATGACCCAGAGCAAAGTAATTAGCCTGCTGGGCACACCCGACTCTGTGATTCAAACGGGCGAAAACGACAAGTGGATCTATGAATTTAGAACACAGGCCCACCAAGGCCATAATACCTTTGTTGAATTTCACTCAGGACTTGTCGTTAAATCGGGTGAACTCAGTGGCCGCGAAGTGGCCGCAGCAGCAGAAAACCGCACCCCTGGCAGCTGCACAAAGTGGGGCCGCCCAGAGTTTCGCTTTGAATCTCTTTGTATCCGCTAGGTGGAAAATTTGATTGTTACCATTCATGATCTTGCTCGCGGAGGAGCCGGCGTAGCAAAACTCGACTCAGGAGAGATCGTTTTTGTTCCTTTCACCGCACCCGGGGATAAAGTCAGCGTTCAAATCCATAAGCGTAAAAAGAATTACAGTCACGGCACGCTCGTTGAAATCCTAGAGCCTTCTCCTTTAAGGGTTACCCCCAAATGTCCTAGCTTCACTCAGTGTGGCGGCTGCACTTGGCAACACCTTCCCTACTCACTTCAATTTGAAACCAAGAAAAAAGGACTTCTTCAGGCACTGAAGAGAGCTTCCATTTCTATTGAAGGCATTCCTTTTGACGAAATGCCTGCTGAAAACGAATATTTTTACAGAAATCGCATTCAACTCAAAGGCAATCCTAAGACCAAAGAAATCGGCTTTTTTGAGCGCGGCACCCAGACCCTCACTCCGATTCAAACCTGCTCCATTACCGATCAAAGAATCAATGATCGTCTGAACTCTCTAGCTAAAGAGGGGTTTGACCGCTTTCAGGATCACTTCAAACTTGAGCTCGACCTCGCACCCACCGGTGAAGTGAGAGCGGCTTGGGATCAAAAAAATGCGGCCTTTGGCTTTCGCCAAGTGAACGATACTCAAAACTCTAAACTGAAGGATTGGGTCACCCGACACATTGTTCCTGCCGATCTCTTGTTTGATCTTTATGGTGGCGACGGGAACCTGAGCCTATCGCTCGCAGACAAATTTGACCGCGTTTTTTGCGTGGACCTCTTTACCCCAAAAACAGGTCTCGAACCGACACCCGCAAACTTTCAATATGATCGACGAGACATCAACCAATGGGCGCGCTCCGCACTTCCTCAGGGCTTGTTGGGTAAAACCACATCTCTGATCCTTGACCCCCCTCGCGAGGGAGTAGGGCAAAGCTTTGAGACCATTCATAATAAAATCTCAAAAATCACCGTGAAAAGCGCCATTTTGGTCAGTTGTGACGTGGACTCCTTTACTCGTGACTCACTTAGTTTTCTTCAAAGCGGCTACCAACTGAAACACTTGGGAGCCCTGGATCTGTTTCCACAGACTCCACACCTCGAATGTCTTGCTCTTTTTTCAAAATAAGCGTTAAAATTGACACATGAAAATGAATGCTCGTGCATTACTTCTCGGATTATTTTTCCTAGGGCTCATGGGTTGTGCCACCGGCTCTTCCCGAACCCTCTCTAGCAAAGAGACCAAAGTAGACGGCCTCTTAAATCTTGCCTCTGCTTCTATCAACGAGGGTGACTACATCAGCGCTCTTGAGTATTTAAATCAAGTCAGAGAGCTCGATGACTCCAATCCGAAAGAATACTATTTCTACTCTCTCGCGTACCTAGGGAAGAAAGAAGTTCGACTTGCAACCGACGCCGCACGAAGAGCCATTCACTTGGATCCAAAATATTCAGCTGCAAAAAATACTCTCGGCAAGCTCTTACTTGACCAAGGTAAATATGACGAATCAGAAAAATACCTACTCGAAGCTGCAAACGACTTACTCAATCGAGAATCAGGTCTTCCCAAGCTCAACTTGGGCGTTCTTTATTTCAAAACGCTTAAATATGCTAAATCAGAAAAATGGCTGAATCTTGCAATTGAAGAGCGCTCCTCTCTTTCTTGTCTTGCACAGTTTTACATTGGCAAGATTCGCCTGACCCAAAACGATCTGAACCATGCCGAGAAAGCATTTACTGCTTCCGCTAAAGGCGGCTGCTCTGCAATGAGCGAGGCTCACCTGGCGATCGGACAGACCCTCGCCCGAGAAAAAAAATATGATCAAGCGAGAGCAAAGTTTATTGAGATTCAAAGACTCTTCCCATCCAGTGATGCCTACGACAAAGCCGTCGAATACTTAAGAGAAATTCCGTGACTTTAGGACAAACCCTCAAAAACCGCAGGAAAGAACTTGGAAGAAGCCTCGAGCAGGTCGCTGCCCTCACTAAGATTCATATTAAAATCTTAACCGCACTTGAGGAAGACCATTACAGCGAGCTGCCCGCGAGAGCGTTCACTCGGGGCTTTATTGTCAATTACGCTAAAGCATTAAAGCTAGATCCCAATCAGACTCTCGAAACCTTTCACGACTTTCTTGAACAGAAATTCTCTGAACGCCCCAATAGAGATCAAGGGCATCAAGGCTATGCCTTTGAAGGAAAAGAGCTCGAGCAAAATCGCCGATGGATGATGGTCGGTGGATCACTTGCGGCTATTTTTGCAGTTGCCGTTCTTTTGGTATTTAAGCCCGAGAATCACAAACGAAAAGAAAAACACAAAGAGTTCGAAGAAGAAGTAGAGGAAACCACACTTGAGCCAGGCCTCACCCCTGCTCCCATCGGCTCCCCATCTCCTTCTCCACATGGTCCACTCATTAGTTTCACAGGGATTCCAAACGCCGTAAACTCAAGCGTCAATCCCATGAGCCAAAAACCTTTTGTATTCTCTAATCCATCGAGCACGCCTGCAGCATTGGCCTCGCCCACATCAACGGCCACACCCGCAAGCACCCCAGCACCCAGCGCTTCACCAGCCGCCTCACCGAGCCCAAGCCCTACCACCAAACCTGATCCCTTGAACAAGGGCGACAGCCTGACCGCGGAGGAAGTAAAGCTTAGAATCACATTCCAAGCCAAGGAAGACGCTTTGGTTCGCTTTAAATCAGATGACCGAACCCCAGGAATGATCATTCTCCGTAAAGGGAAATCCCTAGTCGTAAAAGCGAAGCAACGACTCCTATTTGAAACCAACCATCCCGAAAACCTTCAGTATCGTGGGAGCAATGGAAGCATGAAAGCTCTCGAGGAAGCCAAAGGAGAGCTTGGGCCTAACTCAGTGCCCCATTCATATTCAGGCGAAGAAATGGGAAAAAACAAACTTCCAGACCAAGTGCCCCCACCTAAGGCTCAGTAGGCTGTTTTGGCCCATGCGCTTTGCAGCATTTTATAATAATTCTTTAATCCTTGAGCCTACCTTATAAGATCTTAGGGACCTTAGGGCAAACTCAAGAACTTATCCCCAAGGTTTCGACACTTATCCACCAGACTCAAGTGTTCGTAATGAATGAATATTTTTCCTTATATATTGGCTTTTAACGACCTAAGTATTTTTTTATCAACATTATAGGGTTTTTCAGGTGTTTTTTTGACGGGTGTTGGAATTTTGTCGATAAATGGGCCAAAATTACACGTTAGTTCGCTGAAAGCAGTAACCCTCAAGCCAATAACTACATTCAATTTCAGCACTCTGATTCCAGAATGGAGACAGCTCCTGGCGCATTTTCTCTCTGATGGTCGGAATCTCTGCCGCAGGAAGCGTTTGCTCATAAGCCAAGTACCGTGACTGAGAAATGAGCGCTCCCCAAAAGCTCTCTAAATCAAAGCGTTCCATTTTTTGAAACGAAATGGAGCCTCGCTCCACGATTCCACTGAGAGCCCTGAGTGGCTCTGTAAGCTCCCGTAAGGTTCCTCGAGGCTTCTGGTGAGGGACTCTCCATTTCAGATTAAACTCGCGCCTCACCCACTCATTGAGGGAAAGGTAATCGGGCACCTTAGCCTTAGGGAATTGGTACTCAAAAACATAGATCACGCCCCCCGGACGAAGTGAGCGCAACATGGCATGAATGGTTCTTTCTGCATCCATCCAGTGCCAGGCCGATCCCACCAAAATTAAATCGACAGGTTTTGAAATCTCGAAAGACTCCGCAGGAGCCACCAGTCGCTCTATAGAATGAGGAAGCCCTGATAAGGTCTTTAGACTTTCCTGCAACATCTGGGGATCCCGCTCAACCAGAGTGACCTCAGCATGGGAATAAAACGAAAGGAAAGAGTGACTCGAGATTCCAGTCCCCGCACCTAAATCAAGCACACGAAGAGGTGCTAAAGAACAAGGGCCCAAAAAGGACTTCAGTGGAGCGAAGATTTCCGCAGGATAATGAGTTCGGTATTGAGAATAAGACCGGGGCTCAAACTTCGCCATTACCAGGAGGCTCGACGAAAAGTAAACAAGCCTGCAGCCAATACCAACAAGTTTGGAATCTGAACCGCAAGCCATGGCAACACATGACCTGAATCGCCTAGCCAAATCGAAGCGACCTGAACCTGCCAGTAAAGCGCCATGGTAACGAAAGCCACCAACATCACGCCAAATTTTGCACCACGCGTTCTCACCGTTCCAAAACCCATACCCAAAAAAACAAACAGGATCGGAGTGAGGGCAACCGCAAATCGCCTCCAGCGCTCGGTCAGCAATTCTCGCAAAAATGAAGGCGAAGTATCGGGGGCCTGAATCTTTCGGCCCAACTCCGCAACGCTGTACATTTTGGGCTTATACCCAAACTTCCCCGTAGAATCTGGAATATCAAAGAAGATCTGATAAGTTCCAAACTTCATCTTATTGTAAGCCCCACCCAGACGATCGGATTGATGAATGCTTCCATCCTGAAGCTGAAGTACAATCCCACCCAGATCATCTTCGCTGGACTGTACCCGAATTAACTCTCCCGTTTTGGAAACCACGGTCAGTGGATGCTTTTCATCTCGTTCATCGTAGATAAAAACCTTCTCCATCTTTCCTGCACGATTGTTAGCCTTTTCGGTGTACAGAAGGAGATTAAAAAACCCGGAACTAAAAGTCCCTTCGTTAATGGCACTCGCAAATTTCCGATTTCCGATTTTGATGAGCGTATTTCGCATGGCCACTTCTGACCAAGGTGCCCAATTTAAATTTAAAAGCAGCGATAGTCCCGCCACGATAAAGGAGAGCGTAAAAACCGGAGCGGAAATACGCCAAAGACTCATGCCTCCCGCTTTCATTGCCACCACTTCGCTGTCCCCTGAAAGCCTTGAGAATGCAAAGAGCACTCCGATCAAAAATGCCATCGGAAGCCCAAGTGGGAGAAAGTTCAAGACCAAGGTGCCGAGTAACTTGAGCACCAACCCAAGCGGCGCATTGTTGACAATCAATTCCTCAGCCAATCGCAACATTTGGAATAAAAGAAAGACGAAGGAAAAGAAAAAAATCCCACCTAAGAAGGGATTTAGCACTTCTCTAAAAATATAGAGGTCAATTTTCCTAATACGCATTTCGATTCACAAACCCTTTAAAAACGGTCAAAAATAGAATTTTGACATCAAGCCAAAGGGACCAATTTCGAATGTAATAGATGTCACATTCAATGCGCTTTTCCAGGGAAGTATCTCCGCGCCATCCATTCACCTGAGCCCAACCCGTGATTCCAGTCTTCACCCGATGGCGAAGCATGTAGTTTGGAATCTCATGACGGAATTTATTTACAAAGACCGGGCGCTCGGGACGAGGTCCCACCAGAGACATGTCACCCGCAAATACATTCCAGAGTTGTGGCAATTCATCTAATGAAGTGGATCGAAGAAGCGCTCCAATCAAGGTTCTACGGTCATCATTTTGAACCGCCCATACCGCGCCCGTTTTAGATTCTGCGTCCACCTTCATGGAGCGGAACTTCAGCATTCCAAAGGTTCTCCCATCAAGCCCCATTCTTTCTTGACGATACAGCATAGGACCTCTTGAAGTAAGCTTCACCATGAAACCAATGAAAACCAAAAGTGGCGACAACATCAAAAGACCAATACCGGAGAGGGCAAAATCCATAAGGCGCTTCAATAAAGCTCGGTATCCAAAAAGAGGAGACGAATTCAAAACAATCAGCGGCACCCCTCCGAAACTTTCCACCGAGGCACCCAGCGCCATGTAGCGGCTGTAATCCGGGACAATCTGAACATCAATCGACTCGTCCTTCAGACCCAAAACGATCTGATTGACGATGGCACTCTGTTCTTGCGGGAGACTTAAAAGTAAACTCTGGGGCTTAATTTTTCGAACCCAGTCTAATGCCTGGGTATACTCCTGCGGACCTACAATTTTAGTAATATCAATTCCAATTTCTGGGTAACGCTCAAGCTGAGCGATCAAAAACTCAAGCTCTCGCCCCTCCCCGATTGCAACCATCTTAATGGAGTGGATTCCCTTTTTATTGAGCTCCCTTAAAATTTTGCGAGAAATCACTCGGTACGACCAGGACAAGAAGAGAACCATGAAACCAAAGATCAAAATCACCCCGCGCGAAAAGCGATACTCGGTAATGAAATAAGTCAGGGAGGTAAATAGAATCAGAGTGCTGAAATGAGCACGCATGAGGGTATAGATCTCAGTCGAGCGACGAATGACTTTCTGGTAGTGATAAACGCCAAAAAATTGAAAGCAGGTGCCCCACAACAAAAGAATCAGTGGCAGCAAGGCAAGGTAGTACCCTTTTTCAGGCGAATCCGGATAATTGGGTAAAAACGCAGCGCCCCGCAGGAAGTCAAAGCGAATCGGAAATGCCAAAACCCACGAAAGGGCGACAAACACGAGGTCTGCGATACGCGTCATTACTCCGGCAGAATTTTGATACCTTTTGATCATGATCTCTTA
>CAIOKW010000150.1 GCA_903858975.1 Oligoflexia bacterium
AACGTGAGCTATAAGCATACGATTCGTCCCACGCTGACGTACTCAAATATCCCAACCATTCAACAATCCAGCACTCATCCTTTTATTGAGCAAGTGCAGAGTCAGGCCCGTCCCGGACAATATTTTGATAACTCAGACATTGTTCCTGAACGAACCACTCAAAACTTAAATAGTTATTTTACTCCGCTTGGGAATTCACTGACCTATGGTCTCGTTTCACAAGTTTTCCGAAAGGAACAATTGAAAGAAGGAGATCCGAAGGTCACTCGCCGTTTTGAGGCGGGTCTCAGTCAGACTCTCGATATCAAAGAGGCCAAACGGTTTATCGATAACGCTCAGGCGGATGATCGGGTGCTCTTATCTCCACTTTTTACTCACTTTATTTATGGTGATGATCAGTTCACCGCGAGTATTGAATATACCTACTACTCCTATCTTGATCGCTATCAGGATGCTCAGCTTCTGAGTTACCCCAATCCGCATCGTTTGAGTTCAACACTCGCATGGACTTATGTGCGGATGCTAAAAGATGGATTATTGCGTTTTGATCGAAGTTTATCGCTTAATTATACTTTTTCGAAACTCACCTCAAAAGTTTCATCTCTTCAGACTGCCGCTAACTTTTCGATTAATGATTATGTCATGCCGAAGGTTTCACTCTCATATAATCTGGTAACCGGTAATTTTGCATTGCTCGATAGCAATGTGGGGGTGCTCTTTCAGAGTCCCTCAAGGTGCTGGCAATTGGACTTAGGTGTGATTCATTCGATCGATCGAGGGACGGGGCCCGTGATCAATTTTGCGATGAATATCTCTGGAAATTCCTATGGTTCACTCGATGAGTCATTGAAAAAGTAACTTTTGATCGGTAGAATCAATTTATGAAAATTCTTCTATCTAATGACGATGGGGTGCATGCACCTGGATTGAGAGTGCTTTACGAAGAGTTAAAGAAATTGGGTACGGTGAAGGTTGTCGCTCCTCTCGAAGAGAAGAGTACAATGGGCCATTCCCTCACACTTCATAAGCCCCTTCGACTCATGCAAATGGATAAAGATTTTTACGGTGTGAGTGGATCACCGGCCGATTGTGTTTATATCGGCATCAAACAAGTGCTTAAAGGTGCGCCAGATATCGTAGTTTCTGGGATTAACCGTGGAGCAAATCTTGGCCAGGATGTGTATTACTCCGGTACTGTTTCGGCTGCCAGAGAGGGCTGTATGCTCGGGATTCCATCCTACGCCGTGAGCCTGGATGTGGACTTCAAGGGGCGTAAACCGGAAACGAAGCTCCATTATGAGACCGCCGCAAAAATGGCGGTGAAGATCATTCGTGAGTATCAAAAACGGACTTTACCTAAATTTACCCTTTTAAACATCAATGTACCGGACGTTCCTTTGAGGAAAATTAAAGGAATTATCCCGGCGCGTCAAGGATTTCGCTATTATTCTAGCGATGTACTGAAGCGTACGGACCACCGCGGAAAAGACTACTTTTGGGTAGGGGGTCAGTATCATGGTTTCGAGCCAGAAGCCGATACGGATTGTGCGATGGTACATAAGGGTTTCGTATCATTGACGCCGCTTAAGCTGGATGTGACGGACATGGCTTATTTGGATGAAATGAAACGATTGTCGGAATGAGAGTTTAACAATGAAGATCATGAGCTTTGACTTAAAATTGCTTTCAGTTTTCATGGTTTTAGTGATGACGAGTGCCTGTGCGATTAAGCCAATTCAAAGCTCACGTCACGGTCTATTAGAGCGCGGCGATAGCGCGGGTCGAAGTGTGGTGGCTAAAGACGAAGCACCTCAGAAGAAAGTGGCTTCAGCAGAGTCTACACCCCGGACCATCGGCAATGTGACCCTTCCTGGAAAGTGGCAATGGCCCTTGAAAGAAGTCGAGATTTCATCCCCATACGGTGAGCGTGGTGCCAAGTTCCACCAAGGCATCGATCTTAGAGCAAAAGTGGGAACTGCCGTCATGGCAGCCGCTGCAGGTGAAGTCGTTTATGTGGGCTCAAAGATTCGTGGCTATGGACGCATGGTGGTTCTTAAGCATGAGAATGGTTTCTATACCGTGTATGCCCACCACTCAAAGAATCTTGTAAAAATTGGGAATAAGATCGAGCAAGGGCAGACCATTGCTTATTCTGGAAAATCGGGCCGTTCCCATGGGTCCCATCTTCATTTTGAATTGCGTCGAGGAGCCCAGAGCATTGATCCTGAGTATGCTTTAAATGGCTACTTTAAGGTTTCTGCAAACCGCAAAATTGCGAGCAAATCGAATCTTACGCACGACTTCGAGGATTAAAGACTTTTGAACTCTGCTCTTGAAATCTGAATGGGTTCATTTCTTTTAGGGATTCTAAATTCCATTTTGGGTGTGACCGTATTCTTGATTTGTTCCTGAATCGCGTCTAGATCATTGCCAGGAAGATTCAAGCCTTCAAGCAT
>CAIOKW010000151.1 GCA_903858975.1 Oligoflexia bacterium
GGTCGATATCGCCTTCGAAACGAGAAACTTTTTTACCGAAAGCATCTTCATCATCTTTAGAAGTGCCCGCGCCAGCAGCACGAAGCTTCTCTTGATGAATTGCAGCACCTTCCATACAAGCGTCCGCGATCATTTTCGCGAAAAGGCTTACCGCGCGGAATGCATCGTCGTTACCTGGGATCACGAAATCAATTCCAGATGGATCGCAGTTGGTATCAACGATAGCAACGGTTGGAATGTTCAAGCGTTGAGCTTCTTTGATCGCGTTTGCTTCTTTAGTCGTGTCGATAATGAACATCGCACCTGGAAGCTTTTTCATTTCTTGGATACCACCCAGACCACGCTTAAGTTTAGTCAACTCGCGATCAAATCCTGATTGTTCTTTTTTAGTATAATCATTCCAAGACTCAGAGCCTTTGAGTGATTCAATTTTTTTCAAGCGATCAATAGATGCTTTTACGGTTTGGAAGTTAGTCAACATACCACCGAGCCAGCGCTCAGTTACATAGTACATTCCAGAGCGTTGAGCTTCTTTTTCAATCACTTCTTTAGCTTGTTTCTTCGTTCCTACGAAGATTACTTTTTTGCCTTCAGCAGTTACTGATTTAACGAAGTCGCAAGCTTTGCGCGCGCGCTCTACAGTTTGTTGAAGATCTACGATGTAGATTCCGTTACGAGCACCGTAAACGTACGGCTTCATTTTCGGATTCCAGTGATTTGTTTGGTGACCAAAGTGAACGCCCGCTTCGAGCATTTCTTTCATTGAGATAGTTGGCATATGCCTTCCCTTTCGTTTGGAGCGGGAACGCAAATCGAGTTCGAAATTGAATGATTTGATGAATCCCGCGGTTATTCCTCCACTTCCTAAATCGAAGAACCGGCCTAAACCCGCCTTCGACACCACGTTCATACGGAAGTGTGTGTTTTGTTTACATTTTGATAGCTAAAATTCGGCTTTTCCGCAATCTTTATTTTATGGCGCAGAGTTGGTGTAAAGAGCATGAAATTAAAGGGAAAAAAGGCATCCTCCTCCTGATTGCCGCCCAGCCGGGTGCCTCCCGATCCCAACTGAAGGGGCTCCACGGGGATCGCCTCAAGATTGCCATCAAAGCTCCACCGGTCGATGGAGCCGCGAATGAGGCCCTGATTGAATTTCTATCGGAACTCCTCCATCGGGCGAAATCGAAAATCCATCTTCTCTCCGGTGAAACTTCCCGCCAAAAGAACTTTTGGATCGAAGGCCTGAGCGAAAGCGAACTCCTCCCTCTGGTAAAATGGGACATAAAGAGCCCATAAGGGGACTAAGTTTCACATAAGGGTTTGAAATCAATAGAGAAAATGAATTCGGGAGCCTTTCTCAGATTGCAAACTTACGACAAACTTCATTAAGCTCTCTGCCATCACCGTTGGAGGTAAGTAACTATGAAGATCTTTTTGTCCATCATCGCCATCACGTCTGTTATTTCAGCAAGCGCCCTCGCTGAGCCCAGCACTAAATCTAAGGTCACCGTAAGGCGGGAGTCATCCATTAAGATGACTTCTTCTTCGGCTTCACTCGAGATGCCTCACTCCCATAACTCTCTCAATGACGGACTCAGTGCCAGCTTTGGAATCGGAAGCCTTTCCTCGAGGTTTCATTTTGGCGCACTCGGAAGATGGGAGACCCCATCTGATGTTCGCGGAACACTTTTGGGTTTGGGCGTAGAAACTGGCTTTCTCTTTGGCCCGGATTCGCCGACGAGCTTTTCAGTCCCCATCCTTGGAATCGCTAACTACGACCTCCCCAACCACGGTGGGCTTCGCGCATTTATAGGAATCGGTCTTGGCGTATCGATCAATCACGCCTCTGGCGTCACCACGATTGCTGGAGACGGGGGATCTGATACTCGCGTCAAAATCGCAGCCCTTCTCACTCCAGGAGTTCACTTGAGCGAAAAGGTGTACTTTGAGATGCCACTTGGATCACTCGGGGATTATTTCACGATCATCCCAAGCGTAGGCACCCACTTCTAAATGAGCGCTCGGGCTTTCCTTTTTGGGTGAAAACCTGATAGGAAGAGTGCGTGAGCCAAGATCCATTTGAAAAATTTAGAGAACTACTAAAGGGGCACTACAGCTTTCCGTGCACTTATACCCATAAGTTCATTGGAAAGAACTCGAGTATTTTCAAAACCTCCGTAGAGGAGTTTGAGAAAAAATTCATTGGACTCACCTGTACCGGTGAGCGCACAAGCGCCTCAGCCGCTCACATTTCACTCACCTACGAATACCTTGCGGCGAGTGCTGAAGAAATCATTCAGCTAGCGGTTGAAACGCACAAGATCAATGATCTTATATATATTCTCTAGATCTGCACTCGAGAGAGCGCTTCTTCACTGACCGGCTCGATTGGTAAGCTTGCTGCCTTATTACGCGCATCCTCACCCAAGAGTGTTGAGAGGTAACGTTCGGTCCCGCTCGCCAACATCACAATGATGGTTTTTCCCTCGAACTCAGGCTTTGCTGCAACCCTCAATGCCGCCGTAATCGCCGCTCCGGAACTAATTCCAACCGGAACGCCTTCTTCCTTAATCACTCGCTTCGCCATGGAGAGCGCCTCATCGCTTGAAACGGTTTCCACAGAGTCTAAGAGTGATCGGTCAAAGTTTTTAGGAACAAATCCGGCTCCAATTCCTTGAATTTTGTGCGGTCCTGGTTTTCCACCTGAAATCACCGGCGACTCTACAGGCTCGACTGCGATCATTTTTATCCCAGGCTTTTTCTCTTTCAGGAATCGACCAATTCCGCTAAATGTCCCACCGGTTCCCACTCCAGAAATCACAGCATCTACCATACCCTTGGAATCATCCCAAATCTCAGGACCCGTGGTTTGATAGTGAATATTCGGATTATCCAAATTCTCAAACTGTCTAGGCATAAACGAATGAGGAGTATTCTGACTGAGCTCTATTGCCTTTGCAATTGCGCCTTTCATCCCGAGCGAGCCTGGCGTCAGCACCAACTCTGCGCCTAAAAGCAGAAGGAGTGTCCTACGCTCTTGTGACATCGTCTCAGGCATTACTAGCGTGATCGGATAACTTTTAGCTGCACAAACAAAAGCTAGACCCACACCCGTGTTTCCTGAGGTCGGCTCTATCACGCGCATTCCAGGTTTCAAGAACCCCTTCTTTTCAGCCTCTGTAATCATGCTCATCGCAATGCGATCCTTTACTGAGCTGAGTGGATTAAAAAACTCGAGCTTAAACCAAAGGTTTGCTTTCAACCCTTGAGTGAGTTTTGGGAATTGTACAAGTGGGGTTTTGCCGATGGTTTCTAAAATAGATTTAAATTGTGACATACTCACAATAGTCTAAACGGAATCCTCTAAGACTCAACAGCGTGTTTCTTGAGTTCTTCTAAAGATAAGTAATCAAGCAGGCTTTCATGAGTCGCTTCCAAGACCAATGGAGCGATCACACCCGCATTAAATGCCTCTACCCATCGCCCAGCACAAACACACCATTGATTTCCCGGCTTCAGTCCTGGGAATCCAAATTCAGGTCGAGGTGTGCTCAGATCATTTCCGGCTTTCTTTGAAAACTCGAGAAACTCTGAAGTCAGGCGAACACAAGCGGTGTGCTCACCCGCATCCTCTTCGTCAGTTTCACAACAACCGTTTCTAAAGAAGCCCGTGATCGGATCACGAGAACAGGGGCGCAAGGTGGTTCCAAGTACATTTTTCTGAAGTGACATTTCTAAAACCTGTTTCCGATGGGTTGCGGCCAGAAAGCAAAAAAGGATTCGGTTTAACCCGAATCCTTTCTCTACTTCTAAGCCCCCGTCGGGGGGACTTGAGAAGATCTTTTTATGGAGACTGCAATTTTGCAATCCCTTTAAATTTTGGTGGGCGATGAGAGGCTCGAACTCCCGACCTTGACGGTGTAAACATCCTGCTCTACCAACTGAGCTAATCGCCCTAAAACCTGTTCGATTCTTATACCGATTTCCTGTTAAAAATCCAACAAAAAAATTGGCTTGAATCAGCAGGAGCCTTCCTGAACCAGGAAAGCTCCTACTTTAAATCATTTACATAGTTCGAAGTGATGCAGTTTCAGCTTCTTGGCTTGGAGCCGTGTCCACTGAGGTCTCTACCACTCGAGAAACCAGGTTGCGATATTTCGCAAGACCGGTACCCGCAGGAACCAGACGTCCCATGATCACGTTCTCTTTGAGGCCTTTGAGATAGTCGACTTTTCCAGTAATCGCCGCTTCGGTCAAAACCTTAGTGGTTTCTTGGAATGACGCCGCTGAAATGAAACTCTCAGTAGTCAAAGATGCCTTAGTGATCCCGAGAAGGAGCGGCTCTGAAGTCGCTGCCTGGCCACCGTTAGCAAGAACCTTACGGTTTTCTTCTTCGTACGCGAAACGCTCTACCGACTCACCTGAAAGGAATTTAGTGTCTCCGTTATCCAACACTTTTACCTTACGAAGCATTTGGCGAACGATCACTTCAATGTGCTTGTCGTTGATCTTCACACCTTGGAGACGATAAACTTCTTGAACTTCATCCACGAGGTATTTAGCAAGTGCCTTATCGCCGAGAACGCGAAGGATATCATGTGGATTGATTGGGCCATCTACGAGAGGCTCACCTTTCTTCACATAGTCACCTTCGTTCACAGACAAGTGGCGACCTTTACCGATGAGGTATTCTCTCTCAGTTCCGTCTTCGCCAGTCACGAGCACTTTACGCTTACCTTTAGTGTCTTTACCGAAAGATACCGTTCCGTCGATCTCAGAAACCACAGAAGCATCTTTTGGCTTACGTGCTTCGAAAAGCTCCGCAACCCGAGGAAGACCCCCGGTGATGTCCTTAGTTTTAGAAGTTTCGCGATGGATCTTAGCCAGTAAGTCACCCGGTTGGATTTCTGTACCATCCGCCACAATCAAGTTTGATCCCATTGGAAGGTTATAGCGACCCATACGTTGTGAGCCTGGAACTTGAATAACGTTTCCATTGGTATCGGTAACCAATACTTTTGGACGCTTATCCGTTTTAGACTCGATGATTACTTTGTGTGAAAGTCCGGTTACAACGTCGAACTGCTCTTGCATGGTGAGACCTTCTTCAAGGTCTTCGTACACGAGCTTTCCGCCCACTTCCGAAATGATCGGAGTGGAGTATGGATCCCATTCAGCGATCATCGTTCCGCGCTCAACTGAAGTTCCTTCAGTGAGGAGAAGTTTTGCTCCGTAAACCAGTGAGTAACGCTCGCGTTCGCGATTGTTTGCATCCACAATTGTTAATTCACCATTTCGGCTCATTACAACGATTGATCCGTCACGGCTCTTCACGGTGATCACGTTATGGAACTTAACTGTTCCTTTAGTTTTCGCTTGGAGAGTAGATTGCTCAGCTGATCTTGAAGCGGCTCCACCGATGTGGAAGGTACGCATAGTAAGCTGAGTTCCTGGTTCCCCGATCGATTGAGCTGCGATGACGCCGGTTGCTTCACCGTTGTTCACGATACGTCCGCGAGCTAGATCGCGTCCGTAACAAGCAGCACAGATACCCCAACGAGACTGACAAGTGAGCACCGAACGGATTGGTAC
>CAIOKW010000152.1 GCA_903858975.1 Oligoflexia bacterium
CCTTGAATCATTCTGATCTTTAACTCTGGCGCCAGACGATACCCTTGTCTCCAGTTAAGGAGGTACTGAGGTTTTCGTTGATCCGGCTCCAAAAGCTTTCTAATCCGGTTGATATTATAATAGAGCTTCCCATCGTGAGCCTCTGGGTTATAGCTCTCTCCCCACACTTTTTCAATGATTTCTGCCTTGGATAACCCCTGTTTACTATCATCAGGATCGCGACCATGGGCAATTGCCAATTGGTGCAAAATCTCAATCAGCAGATGCTGACGACGAAGGTTGATCTCCCCCTCGCGAGTGCGCACGAGGCTTCGATTCAGGTCGATCTCTAAATCGACCCGGTTCAGATTCAATTTCATTCGTTCTTCTGCGATTCCGGATCTTAAGTTTTTCAACTCATCCTGAACTACAGCCTTCTCCAGAAGATCGAGATAAAATTTTGCCTGAACGAAGTCTTGTTCGTGTCTTGAGATCACTGCAAAACTATAAAGAACATAAAGATAGTGATACCAATTATGATCTGAAACGGACTCGGCAAACGCCTTTTGAAGCCATTTCTTTGAAAGTGCAATGTCGCCCGCCTTCTCTGCAATCCGACAAAGCATCAGATAGGTGGACGCAAGAATTCCGCGAGGTCTTTCTCTTTCAGCGTAATTTAAAATCACTTCTCCGAGGTAGCGAGCCCTCTTTAACTTGCCTTGCGCCTGAGCCACAACGGAAAGAGCCAAAAGCGCTTGGGCTTTAGAGCGCATGAACTCCCGGTAAAGCTCTGGCGTCATGACCTGAGTCGCGTTTTCTTCAATTTCAATTTCACGCCAAAAGCGATGAAAGAGGACCTGTGCTTTTTTGAATTGGAAATTCCTACAGGCTACGATGCCTTTGCAGTACCAAACCTGAGGGGTGAGGTTGCCTTGGTTTTGGGCCACAAAAATCTCAAGCTCATTCACCCATTTTTGAATCCCTGCTTCATCCCCGATTTCACTCGAGTAACGAAGGAGCTGGGCGAGTGCATCACTGACAGCGCGGAGGTCATGAGCCTGCTTCGCGCGATCCAGAGCGAGTGCGAAATAAAGTCCGGCTTCTTTTAACTCGCACTTTTCCACACGGAGACTTCCCCGACGGATCAACTCTTTAGACGAGAGTCCGTCCAAAGTGGCCGCGGAAAACCCAACCACGCCTTCATTTTCCTTCGGCGTATCGATCTTTGCGCTTGGTTCGGCTAAGTTTTGAAACACATTTCCCCCGTTGGCCCCTACTTTAAGTTGCAGGGTGACACTAGACGGATTAAAACAGGCGGTCAATATGGTCCTTAATTTTTTTAAGTGGTTTCCTAAAGATTCTTTGCCCCATTCCCCAGAAACCTCAGTTCCCCTGTTGTTTTTACACGGTATGGGTGGAACCGGTCTGATTTGGAGGCCCATTACGGCCCAACTCGAAGACTACTTCTTCTGCATCGCTCCCGATCAGCGGGGTCATGGGCTTAGTAGACCAATTCCATCAAGTGAAGAGGGCCGATTTCATGGCCTCGATTACGCCAAAGATGTGAATTCCCTCCTAGAGCAAGAAGGGATCAAAAGAGTCTATCTGATTGGTCACTCAATGGGCGTTCGCACGGCCCTTGCGCTTGCCTACCTCTTCCCCCAGAAAATAGCTGGAATCATTGCAGTCGATATCGGAATCACCACTCACTGGGGAGGAGGCATAGGGCTTCCCCTCGCTGATTTTATCGAAAAATTACCGGAGACCTTTTCAAACCGCGCTACGATGCGAGCCTATCTGATGGAAAACTGCCCAGATCCAGCCATTGCCCAATACCTCTCCGCAGTATCCCAAAGAACAAGCGAAAATCCTGAGATCTGGAAATTCCCCTTTGACCATCAGGCGCTTGTCAAAACCATACATGAAGCCAATGAAGCGCCTCTCGATGAGTGGCTCAAAGAGATCCTTCGCCATCAAATTCCCTGCACATTTCTCAGGGGTATGAATTCTAAAGTCTGGTCTAAACAGGACTTTGAGGACCAAAAGCTCAAGTACCAGCACCCACTTCTTGAATTCCAAGAATGGGAAAACTGCGGGCACGGCCTTCCCTTTGAGCAAAGACAGCGATTTGTAGAGCTCATCAAGGCCAAAGTGAACTCGGCCCACTGACGAATCAGGTATTTTTATTGATCCGCGGTAACAGGGGCCGATCCGCCACCTGATTTGCCGGTCACGACTCGATCATTGCGTGAAACACTTGCCGACTTCATGTACGACTTCATGAAATCTGAAAGAATCGACTGTTGGCGCTGAGATTGAAGCTTACCTTGAACTTCATTGCGCTCTTTAGCCGTCACTTTTGCAGGATCAAAAGACTCTTCCGCCTGAGGAATCGCGAAAAAAGTTCCACCCATGAGTGAAAACTGTTTTGCTCCCTCTGCTTTTTTCATCGCAAAGAGATTCTCTTGAATCGAACGCACTGAACCCACACCCGGAATCACATTGGACTGAGAACTGATCCAATCAGAAGTCTTCACGGTGATCTTCACCTCTTTCAATAGAGCGTTGATCTTAGCGTCTCCCCCTGTTGAAAGGGCTGGAAGAATCTCTTTTGAAAGGGCATCTACTTTTTCATTCAGCTTCACGCCTTGTTCAGCAGCTTTCAAGTCCTTAGGAAGCATCTTACGAACGGATTCATTGTCTAAGTAAACATACTTCACTTTATACTTAGCTTTCATGCTTTTAAGCTCTTTTTCGATCTCATCATTGCTCACATACGCAAGCTGCCCGATGAAATCTCGAAAGTTCTGTTCCATGATATCCTGACCCACAACTTCTTCAAATCGGGTCGGAGTATATTGGTTCGCATTTAACACTGCTTTATATTGCATTTTGTCAAAATGACCGTCTTTTTTAAAGGCTTCAATTTTCAAAATTTGATCCCGGATCTGATCGATTGAAGGATAAAAACCTTCTTTCTTCGCAATCTGGCCTAAAACTTTCTTTTGCGCGAGGTCTTGAAACACCGCTTCAGGAATATGGAATTGCTCCATTTGAGACTCAGAAACCTTACCTCCGAGCATTCCCCGGAACATTTCCATCCGTTGATTCAGCGCACGTGAGAACTCAGAATAAGAGATCGTCTCACCATTCACTTCGCCCGCCACACTGGGAGCCTGGCTGCCAGAACCGGGAGTAAAGATCCCCGAGAAAATAAATACCACCACAATCACGGCCATCACGCCGATAATCACTGCGGGTCCTAACTTGCTTCGCATTGCACTGATCATGAATTTATCCTTTTGCAACCATTGAAACACAATATAGGATAATTGCAATGCTAAAGCTTATTAAGCAATATCGATTCTACCTGATATTACTCCTGTTTTTGCTCATCCCGATTCTTTCAATCGACAGCACGAACCGGACGCCGCGAGAATACCGTTTGTATGATCGCGTCGCACTCACTATTACGACTCCCTTTGAGATTGCGATTCATTGGACGCTCGACTCTATGGTGACATTTTACGAGAACTACATCGCGCTCTGGAAGACTCGCGGTGAAAATGAATCTCTCATGAATGAGAACCGCAAACTCGTGAATACCATTTTGAATTTGCGTGAACTGGAGCAAGAAAATATCCGGCTTCGAAACCTATTCCAATTCAAAGAGAATTTTAAGATTGATACCGTCATGGCCCGAATGATTGCGAAAGATGTTTCCACAGAATTTCGTGCCATTCGAATTAACCGCGGCAAAGACAGTGGCATTCAGCCAAACATGGCCGTGATGAACGCTGAAGGAGTGGTCGGAAGAATTCTTCGCGTGGATGAGCATACTTCTGATGTCGTGACACTTCTGGATCCACTTTCTGCGATTGACGCCTATATTATGCGCTCTCGTGCTCGAGGGATCGTCGAAGGCCTCACGGACTCCCTTTGCCAATTGAAGTTCGCACTTCGCGTGGATGACATTCAACCCGGGGATCTTCTTCTATCGAGCGGGCTTGGCGGCAACTTTCCGAAGGGTGTACCTGTTGGAACCATCATTAAAGTCACTCGTAAATCGTTTGGGATTACTCAAAAAGTGGAAGTAAAACCGAGCGTAGACTTTTCAAAAGTGGAAGAGGTACTGGTGGTTACCCACGCTGAGGCTGCCCCCACTCACGTTGAGCTCATTGAAAAAGCACAAGCCGAAACTCCCGCGCCTAAAGCTAAGGGAAGACTATGAAGTCACGGGTCTTAAAGATCCTGAATATTCCGGGCATGATCTTGATCGCACTTCTGGCACTTGCGTTCCAGGGAACGCTGTTCAATAATGTTTCGCTCGCCTTTTTCCAACCCGACATTATTCTCTTCCTCGTCCTTTGGGTTGCGATGAAACGTGAATTCACCGAAGGGGGAATTCTTACACTCATTTTTGGATACCTCGTAGAAATTAAGTCTGCAGCACCGAAAGGTTTATTTCTCACCAACTACATGGTCATTTTTCTCATGGCCCGCTTCCTTTACAAAAACTTTCAGGTCCTGAATAAACGATCCCTTGTCATGGTGGGCATCGTGGGAGCGGTTACTTCTCAAGTGCTCATCCTTTTCATTCTTTACGCTCTGAACAAGGCAGACAATCAGTGGTTCCATACCCTTCAGCTTTTAGCTCCAACGTGCATTACGCATGGACTCTTGATCCCCTTTGTCTTTCGATTTTTGTATAAATTCGACTTTTGGACCCTTAAAAATCCAGATGCCGAATACCGCTACGAGCGCGATTTCTATCTCGATGAGGAGCCGATTTAAAGCTTATGTCGTTTATTGGTAACGAAGAACAAATCCGTTTTCTGCAGGAGAGATTCAAGTTCATCTATGGAATTCTCTTCATTGGTCTTGGCGTCCTCCTCTCCCGAATGGTTTACCTTCAGGTGGTAAACGGGGATCAAATGCGCCAATACGCTGAAGAAAACCGAATTAAAAGAGTGAAAATCCCCGCTCCCCGCGGAATGCTTTTTGATCGCTATGGCAAGTTACTAGTCGATAATCGTCCGGCATTTAACGTCCTGATCACGCCTCAGTATTTAAATGAATCCGGTCGCCCAAAACAAGTACTCGAGAAACTATCAACGCTCATCCATACCCCGCTTGCAGAAATTGAGAAGCGACTTCAAAAAGCGAAATCTCAGGCGACCTTTATGCCGGTCGTAATTAAAGATAATCTCTCTCGAGATGAGGTTGCGGAACTTGAAACCTGGAAAATCGACATGCCAGGAGTCCAGGTGGAAATGGCCATTTCCCGATCCAACCTTGCAAAAGATGTTGGATCAAACCTTTATGGATACATCGGTAAGGTCAGCCAGCCCGAACTTCCAGTCCTCAATCAAAATGCGACCCGGAAGTACCTCCTCGATGATTACGTAGGAAAAAGTGGCCTGGAGAAGGAATTTGAAGAGTATCTTCGCGGGATCGACGGATCAGAACTCGTTGAAGTGGACGCTCTCGGACGAAGTATTGAAACTGTGAAAGGCAAAGGCCGAGTCCTTGCCCAATCTCAACAGGAGCCTTCCATTCCTGGTAAAAACTTGGTTCTCAGTATCGATCAAGACTTACAGATGGCAGCCGTTCGCGGCTTTGGCGAGAAGAATGGCGGGCTCATTGCCATTGATCCACGAAACGGTGAAGTCCTGGCAATGGTTTCCAGGCCCTCTTTTGATCCGGCCGACTTTTCGCGCGGGATCGACCAAGATATCTGGGCAAAATTAATTTCGGACGATAACCATCCTTTACGCGATAAAACCATCCAGGATCACTACTCTCCAGGTTCTACCTTTAAAACCATCACTGCCATCGCGGCCCTCGAAGAAGGCGTAATCGATAAAGACACTACTTTTAACTGTGGTGGCTCGATCAGTCTCGGTAATCGAAAAGTTCACTGTTGGAAAAAAGAGGGGCATGGAACCGTGAACGTGGTTTCAGCACTCACCCACTCGTGTGACGTGTTTTTCTACCGTGTGGCCCAAAAATTAAAGAGCGTTGATGATATTGCGAAATATGCAATGCATCTTGGAATGGGCCGAAAAACAGGGATCGAACTTGGACGAGAAGTGCCGGGTCTGATTCCAACCGAGGCCTGGAAGCAAAAACGATTCAACGTACCTTGGTCACCGGGAGAAACCCTTTATGTGGCGATTGGACAAAGTTTTGTACTCACGACTACCATTCAACTCG
>CAIOKW010000153.1 GCA_903858975.1 Oligoflexia bacterium
ACTACTGGAGTGTTGGGGTGGCGCCTCTTAAATTGAACTAAAACCTCTCGCAGGGTTGGGACTACAACTTCACGATAGAGTGCTGGTTCAACTTCTCCAGCACAGGTATCCATCACCGCTACTGCATCTGCGCCGTTTCTAGCCTGGAGACACATGTTTTCAATGAGCAGTGGGGCAAGAGCTTTGAAAAAACCTTCGTAGCGACCATCGGTTAACCCACTCTTTGCAAGATCAAGTGCCCCTTGATGCGAACCTTCGACGGCATAGTAGAAAAGCGTCAGAGGGCCACCCACGAAGCCCAGTAAGGATTTAGAAGGATCGAGTCCCGCACGAATTAACTGAAGCGCTCGACCTTGATAGGCAATTCCGTCAATGAGTTCTGGCACAGACTTTTTTTCTGGGTTCAACTTAGAAAGATCAGAAAGTTCTCGTAGGTGCCAGCCGAGCTTTGGTCCTGGGACGTACTCTAAACCCATACCTAGAACCTCGAGTGGAAACAAAAGATCAGAAAACAGAATTGCCGCATCAAAATCGAAATCACGAATAGGACCAAATGTAACTTCAGCCGCAAGCTCAGGAACCTTGCAAAGTTCCATAAACGTATGCTGCCGTTTCATGTTTTGATAATGCGAATGATACCTTCCGGCTTGACGCATAAACCAAACCGGAGGACGAGCCGTGTTTTTTCTGAGGACTGCATTAGTGTAGAGGGTGTTATTCATGAGCTTATCTTTCCATTAAATATCCGACGCCGCGAATACTTCGAATTACCGTAGGATTCTCAATGTCTGGTTCAATCATTTTTCGAAGTCTCAAAACAAAATTATCAATGGTACGAGGGGTGGGGTATTCGCCCTCACTCCATACGAGGTCTAAGATCTCATCTCGACTCACGACTTGGCCGCGCTTATCAAATAGGAGTTTGAGCAGGGTACACTCTTTATGAGAGAGGTGCGTTTTTTGGCCGTCTGATTCAAGTTGATACTCGTGGAAGTGAACTTTGGCCTTTCCAATTTGAACTTCTTTTTCCTGAGTCTGGGACCCACTCACAAAGTTCGCCCTTTTTAAGACATTTTGAATTCTCAGCAGCAGTTCTTTGTAATGAAAGGGTTTTACGATGTAATCTTCTGCACCGATTTCAAGACCATGGATTCGATCATCAGAGGCTCCCGCAGCGGTGAGAAAAACCACGGGGGTACTTGCGTGCAGAGTTCGAATGATTCGGCCAACATCAAAGCCACTGCCATCGGGAAGGTTTACATCGAGAAGTGCGAGGTTGAAGTTGATTTTCGAAAGAGCATCTTTTGCTTCCGAAACCGTTTTAGCCCAAGTGACCTCATAGCCTTCAAGGTTTAATCGATCATTGAGCGTGGAACCCACGTTGATTTCATCTTCAAGGAGTAGGAGTTTGTTGTTCATGTTCCCTCTTCCCCGGAATCAAGATTAAAGGTGAGGCGCGAAACAAATTTATTTTCCACGGGTAAGAACTGAGCGTCGCCCCCTGTTTTTTGCATCAATGTCTTGATGAGGTATAAACCAACACCGGCACCTTGGGAGTTAGCGCCTCGATAAAATAACTTCCCTAAGTGATTGGCATCACCTTTAAAGTTCGAATTTTCATGGATGACTTCAAGGGTGTATGACTTATTTTGTTGTGTTCCCTGAATGCTGATTTGGGTCGGCGCACTCTCTGAATACTTGATTGCGTTATCGAGTAAGTTCCTCAGAACCATATTTAAAGCGGACGGATCAGCCCTTACAAATGACTCTTCGATAGAGAGTTTGAGGTTCAGGCGTGTTTCATTCAAGGTGTATTGAGGAATGATTCGGGTCTGGAGGAAGTTTTTGATTCGAATACTTTGAGCAGTGAGCTTTCCGCCACCCTCAATTCGGGCAAACTCAAGTGTTTGTTGCACCTGTCCCTCGAGCCTGGCGACATCCTCTAGAAGTCGATTGAGATATGGGGTATGCTTCGGATTATCTTCAATGTCACGAAGTGCCTCCGCTTGCAAACGGATGCTCGTGAGCGGCGTCCTCAGCTCGTGTGTGATTGAAGCAAAAAAAGCCTCAAGGCTTCGAGATCTTTTGGTATCTCTTACAATGAAGAAAAGAAGGACCGTGTTTGCCAAGAGAATCATGAGGATGAAAGTTCCAGATTCCCCTGCGATCATTCGTTCGGTTTTGTCGAGTCTTGATTGTACCTGAGAATCAGGAACGCCGAGTTGTGTTTGAAGATTAGCAATTTCATCGCCCTGCTGATTGAGCAGGGTTCCCCACCACATTGCGAGAATGAGGAGAGTAACCATCCAAAGGCCCTGAATGCTAACCAGGAGCTTCAGTCTACGGTCTGGTTTTTTGATGAAATCGCCTTTTCCCATTTTTGAATTATACCTTAATCTTCTGGAATACTTGTTTTGCTGTTTCTAATACTTGATTCAGGTCGGAATCGGTATGTGCCGTGCTTAAGAAGCCCACTTCAAATCCGCTCGGTGCGAAGTACACTCCTTGATCCAGGAAGCCATGGAAAATTTGAGCGTAATAAGCCTTTTGCTCTGCGGGAATGTTCTCAATTCTGCGAATGGTTTCTTTGCTGTTGCAGACCATCCAAGAAATGGAGCCGAATTTTTGAATGTGAACAGGAAAGGGAAGGTATTGATCTGCGAGCTTCTGCATCTCTGTCGTGAATTGCTCCCCTTTTTTTGCCAAAACAGCATGAGGATTTTCGCGAATCATTTTATTGAGCATCGCGTGACCCGCTTGCATGGCAACTGGGTTTGCTGACAAGGTACCGGCTTGGTAGACGGGACCTGAAGGGGCAACCATGTCCATAATTCGTTTTCTGCCGCCGTATGCTCCAACCGGCATCCCGCCGCCGATGATTTTTCCATAGGTTACCAGATCAGGAGTGATTCCTGTAATTTCAGCCATGCCGCCCAGTGCAGTTCTGAAACCTGAAATCACCTCATCAAAAATCAATACCGTACAGTACTGATGGCAAAGGGCTTCAAGTTTCTTCAGAAACTCTACCCGTTGTAAGAGAAGTCCATTATTCGCGGGAAGGGGTTCAATGATCACTGCCGCAAGGTTTGCCCCGTGAAGTTTAAATGCTTCCTCGAGGGCTGCTTCATCATCGAGTGGGCAAACAATGGTTTCAGA
>CAIOKW010000154.1 GCA_903858975.1 Oligoflexia bacterium
TCGGAGTCATGGGGAATGGAAGCCCATTCCGATAAGCTTCAAAATCACTGGGCGCTTTGGGATCTTTCCACTCCTGGAACCATTTCCACCCGTGAGCGACATGCTTCACTTCATCGTCATGAACTTCTCGTAAAAGCTTTGCGGTGGGTGCATCGTCCATTTCTGACTCAAAAAACTGTGCGTATTCGAGAGCGAAGTCCAAATTTGCTTGCTCAAATGTTAAACTCATTTGGCTCACAAAATCTAATGGGGTTTGCATTTCCTTGAGCGTGTTCCAAAAATAAAGATTTAGAGGGACCCCTCCAAACTGCACTCCATACTCTTCCATGCGCTTCAAATAAGCACTTAAATGCCGCTGCTCGTCCTGGAGCGTACGAAAGACGCCCTGGCGAAAAGCAAGTGGAGCATCCTTAAATTTAAGTAAAACTAAGGCCATCGTTTCGATTGCGAGTAACTCATGATTGGCAAAGAAATGAAGCAACTTTCCACGCGCATGCATCTCCTTCATCTCTGATTTTTTGGGAAAGGAGGCCGTGGGACGTTCTGTGGGTTTCAGGGTAAGGTCGCGCCCCGGTTCTCCTACCTGATCAGGCATTGGGGTTGGACGGTCCCAACTCAAATCATGAAAAGTAAGCCCTGCGCCCGAAAGTTTATCTTTTAAACTTCCACCCCACAAAACCTGCTCCAACATTTCATATCCTGAATCTTTCATGATCAATCCTATTTCACCCACGCCCGGACCGCATGCAACAAAAACCTTGGGAGTTCATGCATCTCCCGAACCTCAGAGAAACGTCCTAATCCCGTATCCCCGATTTCTCGCATCACGGAGCGCCCACCTGGATCTTTTCCAATCTTCACAGGGTAAACCATTCGTAGATTTTTTGCCTCATGCACAGGATTTTTGCCCTCCGTATAGCGGCCATCGCTCACCAAGATGACTCGAGCCTGTCGAAACACCGTTGAATCAATGCGGGTACGGGCGGCTTTCAAGCCCAGCTCGATATTCGTAAATCCTCCGGGCGGAATCGATAGAACTCTTTCAATCGCCACTTCAACTGGAATCAACTCACCAAACTCTTTGATCACATGAATTTCAGAATCAAACCCCAAAATACAGAGTGCTGGTGCCGGAACACTCTCGCACACCGCGGCTACCGTCACGCCCAGAAGCGCAAGTTTCTCGCCCTTCATCGAAAGTGAAGTATCCAGGAGAAGCACAAGACCATGATCTTTCTCCAAACGGACTTGATAAAGGGCTGCTAATTCATTATTTTTTTGAGCAATAGGAAGCAAGTTATTTAGAAGGGTCTCCTCCACATCGAGTTCTGCCACGGCCCCCCTTGAAGCATGCTGTTCAGCTTCAATCGCTTCCATCATTTGATAGCGATATGGCTTTTGAATGGGTCCAAGGCTTTCCCGGGCCTTGTCTAAGACCGCTTGAATTGCTTTTTCGCTCATTTCTTTTTTCAGTTTGGGCTCAAGGTACCCATAGCGCTGAATATCTCTAAATCGAACTGCAAAATCCCAGTCATCTTTTTTGTCGTGCCCATTAGGATCAGA
>CAIOKW010000155.1 GCA_903858975.1 Oligoflexia bacterium
ATGATCTCTAGAACTGTTCTACGCTTCAATTTAGTTGCTGCACCCAAGAGAATCGTACGAATTGCCTTCGCCGTTTTTCCCTCTTTACCGATAATCTTACCGATATCAGTTTTAGCCACACGGAGTTCAATGACGGTCGTGTTTTCACCCATCACTTCAGCAACGCTGACTTGATCTGGTAAATCGACCAGCATTTTTGCAACAACCTCAATCATTTGACCGAGTTCACTGGTGCCTTTTGCTTCTGTCATAAATTCTCCCGTGTTCGATGCTTAAACAAAAGCAATCGAACAATTACTTAGCTGCTCTTACGATCTGTTCAATCGTCAAAGAAACTTGAGCTCCCTTGGCTTTCCAAGACTCAAATTTAGCGAGATCAATTTTCACTTTATCCTTGTTCTCTTTTGCTTTTGGATAATAGAAACCGATCTTTTCAAAAAATTTTCCGTCGCGGGAAGAAGTTTCGTTTGCTGCCACGATCACGTACTGAGGATTCTTTTTTGAACCCATGCGCTGAAGACGAATTTTAACCATAAAATATGAATCCTTTCGAAAAATAAACTGTTATCAAAACCTAGACATAAAAGTCAACCATTCAGGTTCTATTCACCACGAAAAGTACCAAAAAGATGGTCCCAGAGCGGTGAACTGACCCCCCACTTGCCCCCTTTTTTCAAATAATGGTGCTTCATGTGGTTTTCTTTCAAGATTTTCCCCATCGCGGTCTTCGGCATAAAGTGATGGGTTGCAAAGTGAAGATAGTCATAAACGAGGTAGCCCGAGATAAAACCTGAGAAAAATGGGCGAGTATACGAAATCCCCATCGTTGCGACAAAAACATAGAAAAACAGTGTTCCCAAGGTCAGGGATACCACTGGAGGCATGACCAAACGGGTGGGATCCTGGGGATCGTCATGATGAATTCCGTGAAACAAGAACACGAGGTACTGCCCCGCCTTCGTCGTTGCCTTGAAGTGAAACACCCAGCGGTGCATCGCATATTCCGTCAGGGTCCAGAACAAGAGACCCAAGGCGAACAAGGCCCCCAAAGTGAAGACCGACCCCATCACTCTCGCCTGAAACAATTGAAAGGCAATGATCGGAATCCATATGATAAATGGAATCGACGGATGCACGTGGGTCAGGGATTCTAAAACGGGATTTTTAAAAAGTCGGACCGATTGATGTTCTTTCATAGAATTTTGGTTGAATTTTAGCGTTTTTCGGGCGATTTTACAATGGAATTTCGCATTAACCCATAAGGATCTAAATTGGCATCCAACGACCGACTCCGCATCCGTTTAAATCCAAGCTACTGGAAACACTTTAACGCAGTTCCCTTCTCAGAAGACATTGTTCCTTCAAGCCTTTTCCTCAGAAACAAGCATTACCTGGTGTTTGATATCGAGACCCAGAACCTCGTCCAAGATGTTGGCGGCTGGGGAAACATTGATAAACTCAAGATCTCGGTGGCTTGCGCTTACGACTCAAAAACCGATCAGTACCTCACTTTCAGAGAAAATGAGATTTCAAAACTGAATGACCTTTGTGAAGACCGATTGGTCATCGGATACAATATCCGCGGATTCGATTTGATCATTCTTCAAGCCTACGGCCTCTCTCTCGAAAAGCTCGACGTTTTTGACATCATGTACGACGTACAGACCCTCACTCGTCAAAAGTTCTTAAAACTGGAAACCATCGCGCAGGGAACCTTGAATGCCGGAAAGTCTGCAGACGGTCTCTTAGCCGTCGAATGGTGGAAAAAAGGCGAAGTCGACAAAATCATTCAATACTGTCAGCAAGACGTTCAAGTCACAAAAGACATTTTTGAGTACGGCCGTAAACATGGACTGGTAAAACTGCGACGCGCTGACGGGTCAAATACTGAAGTTAAAGTAAACTGGAACTAACTTCGGTAAATACTGAAGTTTCCAAAATGCTCTGGTTCCACTACCTGCGAAAGCCATGGGTGATGGCGCTCAATGCTCGTTCTCGTTGCCAATCCTCGACCCACGACTCGAATGGAATGATCTCGCGCTTGAACTTTCAATGCCTCTAGGATCTGCGCACTGTCTTCTAAGTTTCGACTTAAATCATATAAAAAATAAACTTCTGCCGAGGGAATGGTCGATTCTGAAAACAAATTCTTCGATATGACTTTGGCGTGGTGACACCCGTGAATCTTTAAGACCCTGAGCGCTTCCGCTGCTCGAAGCTCAACACTTTCAATGCCGGTGTAGTAGACATCTGGATAATGCTCCTGCAGGACCAGCGCCATCCGAGAATACCCTGAACCCAGTTCAGCAAGATGCTGTCCTTCCTCAAGCTTGAGTTTAGAGAGCATGAAACGAATTTCAGTATAGGGCGTGAGCAAGGTCGACGGATCCAACCCTGCCCAGGGCGCATTGCCCTCTCGTTCCCGAATCAACGCCTCCACCTGGTGCACCTGAAACCCTAAATGCGCATCGACGGTATCTGAATGAACCTTGGAGGCTTCATAGGTATTTTCAATTGAATCTAAGAGCGGAAAAAGCTGCTTAGGATCGAAGCTGAAGAGCATGGATGGTTTCCTTTACTCCCTGCTCAAGACTTACAAATTCCTCAGCATATCCTGCATGCCTGAGCTTTCCCATAGTTGCCTCGGTGAAGTATTGATAACGATCGCGAATCTCAATGGGAGTGTCGATGAACTCAATCATCGGGGCCACGCCCATCGCCGCAAAGGTGGCTTTCGCCAGGTCGTGAAACGACCGAGCCTTTCCTGAACCCAAATTGTAAATCCCACGCACTAATGGCTTATCATAGGCCCAAATCATGACCTTCACCACATCATCCACAAATACGAAGTCTCGCATTTGTTCCCCATCCGCAATTCCTGGACGGTGGCTTTTGAAGAGCTTCAATTTGCCGTGAGCCTTCACTTGATCAAACCCTTGAAGCACCACGGATGACTGCCGTCCCTTATGACGCTCACCAAATCCATAAACGTTAAAAAACTTAAACCCGCTCCATGCCGGAGGCGCTGATCCAATTCTGTCTTGCTCAAGCGCAAAAAGATCAAATTGCAGCTTTGAGTCTCCGTAAGGATTGAGTGGTTTCAATAGATGCATGCTGGATTCATCGTCCTGATAACCTTGCTCACCGGCCCCATAGGTCGCAGCTGATGAGGCATAAAGAAAAGGGATCCTCAGTTGAGTACAAATTTCCCAAAGGCGCTTTGAATAATCCACGTTTACGCGCTTCAGATAATCAAGCCGCATCTCAGTCGTGTCAGAGCTTGCACCCAAATGAAAAATGCCCGTAACAGGAGTTCCCCGAGACGCGAGGTCTGAATAAAAGGAATCATCGAGTATCGCATCGGGTGACACTTTTAATTCAACACTCAAATCCTGATGTTCAGCACGGGTTTCAAAAAACAGGAGCTCATCCACTGCGATCACAGGAATTTTTTTAGCTGATAAAGCCTTTGCTACCCGATAACCAATGAATCCTGCGGCCCCTGTAACAATGATCATGTTTAAGAGAAGTTCCCGATCTCAAGCCCAGATGCATTTTCACTTGCTGAAGATCGAATGGCAACTTCTTGCGCCACTTTCTTAGCTAGTTCTCGGAAAATCTTTGCAGACTCAGAAGTTGGATTCTTCACTACAATTGGCTTTCCTTCATCGCCCCCTTCACGCACTTGCGGAACCAGAGGCATTTGAGCGAGAAGTTTCGTGTTGAATTTCTTTGAAAGCATTTCACCGCCGCCTTCACCAAAAATCTTATATTGCTTTCCATCATCACCCGTAAAGTAACTCATGTTCTCTACAACACCGAGACAAGGGACCTTCACTTTTTCCCACATGTTGAGCGCTTTACGAACATCTTGAAGCGAAATTTCTTGCGGGGTAGTCACAATCACCGCACCAGTCATCGGAAGCATCTGAGCGAGAGAAAGTTGTACATCTCCCGTGCCCGGCGGAAGATCGAGCACCAAATAATCTAAATTACCCCAATCAACCTTCGTGCAAAATTGATTTAAAATATTGTGAAGCATCGGTCCGCGCCAAATCACGGGCTGATCCCCTTGAATTAAAAAGCCCATCGACATGACTTTAACGTTGTGACTCATTGGAGGAATGAACATTTCTCCCTTTTCACCATCGACATATAGTTTAGGATTTTCAGTCACACCCATCATCGTTGGAATGTTAGGACCGTAAATATCCGCATCGAGTAAGCCGACTTTAGCGCCCTCAAGCGCAAGGCTGGTTGCAAGATTTACAGAAACGGTAGACTTACCCACCCCCCCTTTACCGCTTGAAACAGCAATGATGTGAGTAACGCCTGGAATGCCTCGCGCGGCAGTGGCTCCTGCACCCATCGATCCGGCACGTTTCACTTCAGCATCCATCGTGATGTCTACTTGAACAACACCTGAAACACTCTTTACGGCCTCGGTGGCGTCGTCTTTAATCTTTTCTTTGAGGGGGCAAGCTGGGGTCGTGAGTACAATTCTAAAACTGACTTTTCCGTCTTCAAAAACCTTCAGGTCGCGAACCATGTTTAAGGTCACGAGGTCCTTTTGAAGGTCAGGATCATTTACAGTTCTTAAAGCCCCTAAAACAGCGTCAAAATCAGGTTTTTTCATGATGCCCCGAGGTTACCAAAGTCAAAAACTCGGAGCAACCTTATTCCTGATGGGGGCCTAGTTCGGAAGTAAAGTGCTGGTCAGCTGAATGCGGCTCACATCAAAATCCTGAGCCTCAGCTCGCTTCAGGAGCTCTAAATAGAGACTTCCTGTGATTTGGGGAGTCCGAGAAAGGATCCAGAGGTATTTGCGATTCGGAGCACCCACTACAGCGTACTGATAGTTAGGTTCAAGATCGATGATCCAATAGTCGCCAGCAGGGGCAAACCAGAAGAATTTTACTTTAAGCTTTGAATTACTGGAATCAACCGGGCGAGCCGTACCCAGAATAGACTTATACTTGCCATTTGGCTTGTAGCACTCGTTGAAAACACTGATTTTACCATCCGGGCGGATGCCGTAGGTTGCGGTGGTGTTGATGGTGCAGGTCCCTTGAAATACGGTTGGGAAAAATGCGATCTGGTACCACTTGCCCGCATAGCGAGAGAGATCCACTGAATCTACGGTCTGTACATTCGGCAAACTTGGCCCCTCAGAGGCAAGGGAGTGGGGACTGAAAACAGAAATTGAAAATAAAGCCAACAACACGATTTTCTTCATCATGGGGAAGCTTTTAGCCCGGCTCAGTTCAAAAGTAAATGAACTGAGCCGGATTTTTTGCAAATTCTAAGTTATGGCTTTTCTTGAACAATCTCACGACATGCATTCAGCATGTCTGACATTTGAGGAACAGAGGCTGTCTCAAGATTGTCTGAAAGACCAATTCCCGGAATAAATGCTCCCGCAAGGAGTCTTGGACGAGCATGAAGTTCATAGAAGAACTCTTCAATCGTTCTTCTCATCAAATGCTCTCCAAAGTTCGTCACTTCGGTATCTTCATTCACGAAGATCACGCGCTTCGTTTTACGAATGGAAGCAGAAATCATGTTCCAGTCGTAAGGCCAGAGCGTTCTCATGTCGATTACTTCGACTGAAATGCCCTCTTCAGCCAATTGTTTCGCAACATCACGAGCGATCAGAACATGACGACCATAGGTCACCAGGGTCACATGCTCACCTTCGTGAACAATCTTCCCTTTACCAATCTCAACCGTGTAGTCTTCGAGCTTAGGCCATTTTGCTTTCCACTTGGAGCGATCTCCGAGTGGCGCATCGATCATATCCTTTAATTGCTTCTTACCCTCAGCGGTGAGGGGGGGTTCACCAGGAATCTGCTCTTCACCCTCCACACGAAGCAATGCTTTTGGCTTCATGTACATGGTTGGATTTTGGTCCTTTAAGCATGCGAGCATGAGTCCATAAGCATCAAGCGGGTTTGATGGCATGACAATTTTAAATCCTGGAATGTGAGTCATCATCGCATCAAAAGAATGGGAGTGATAAATGGATCCACGGATCCCGGCTCCCACCGGAGTCATGATGGTAAATGGACTTGGCCAGTCACCATTAGTGGCCCAAGTCGACATTCCACCTAATTTCAAAAGATCAATCGTGTTGTAGATGTAATCACAGAATTGAATCTCTGCTACGGAACGAACGTTTGCGAATCCGAGTCCAATTGCAGCACCCACAATCCCGCGCTCATCCAGTGGAGAATTCCAGGTCTTCGTCAGACCTTGCGTACACGTAAACACTCCACCCAGTGGAGCTCCCACGTCTTCACCAAAAATGTGTTCGAGTCCTAAGTTTTGTTCACCGTAATGAAGGGCCATACGAATGGCCTGTGCCATATTTGCCATTACCAGTACCTCCCCTTTTGTCCATAATAGACATGGTCGTAAATTGTATCGCCGCTCGGTGCGGGCTCTTGTTTCACGGACTTACTCTGCTCGAGCATGGTCGCGTTGTAATCTTCACGGACTTTGTCCATCTGAGCGCGAGTCATGATCTTCGCAGCTTCAAGCTTCTTCTCAAATTCAGCTAAGGAATCTTCTTCACCTGGAACAAAGTTCGCTCCGCTGGCTGAAGAGTGACCATAAAGTCGAGATACTCGAGCCTCGAGGAGAAACGGCTTTCTCTCTTCGCGCACGTATTTCATCGCAGCTTCAAGCGCAAACCAGCTTTCTTCGACGTCGTTTCCGTTGATCACTTGATTTTTGATTCCAAACGCGTTTCCGCGGGCAGCGATGCTATCTCCACCAAATTGGTTGCAGTGAGGCGTTGAAATCCCAACTCCGTTGTTCGTGACAATCATGAGCATGGGAAGTGGAAGCACGGGGCGAGAAGCCCAAACCAGAGCAGATGCAAAATCACCCTCTGCAGTTCCGGAATCCCCACCGTTAACAATCGTGATCCCTGTACAGCCTTTTTTGGTCTGGCCTACAGCCGTTCCAATAGCAGTTAAATATTGGGTTTCAATTGTTGATGAAACGGGAACCACGTTCCAATCCCGTTTTGAATAGTGGTTCGCAAAGTTACGACCGCCGGAATACGGGTCGCTTGCGACGTTTTTCATCTGTCTTAAGGAATCGATCGGCTCGGCACCCATACAAAGCATGATGGGGCTTGAGCGATAATGAAGATGAAGGAAATCATGATCCAGTCCAAACCCTTTTTTCACCTGCATCCCGAGTGGGACCGAAAAGGCTTCTTCACCTGGACCACCGATCCAGAAGTAACCATCATTTTGTTTGTACATACGAATGAGGCGTTCTTCGAGAACGCGCGACTTGATCATGAGATCATGAATCTGAATGAGCTTTTTGGGCTCGAGCTTAAATTTCATAGGGCGACAGAATACCCGATTTGCTCGGGACACTCAATTGAAAACAAAAAGACTTGCGCAATGAGTCAAAACTTAGGGATCGACCCCGTGATCCCTCTTAATGAGGTGAAGCACATAGGCATCTAAAGAAAGCCCGAGCAAACTGGCCCGAGTCAGGGCTCGCTCCTGCCAAACTTCGCTGATTTCAACATTCATTTTAACTTTTGCAGTACTACTTTCGGATCCTCGGGAATCTTCTTCTGCTGAACCAGTCTCAATTGATAGAGCGGTAATCACACTTTTTCTCACCTGCTCGAGATCGAAGGGTTTTTCAATATAATCGAAAACGCCTTCTTTCCAAGCATCGACAACTAAGTCCTTAGTCGAACGACCCGTAATCCAAATCAGGGGGGTTTTGATCCCAATCTCATTCATTTTCTTTAAGAGCTGCATGCCATTGAGCGCAGGCATGTTGTAATCCGAAACGATTAAATCAAAATGTGAACTCTGCATTTGTGCTAAGGCAAGTGCTCCATTCTCCACTCCGAGTACTTCCCCTAAATCCTCAAGTAGGTCCCGAAGGATTTCTCGAATATCTTTTTCGTCGTCGACGATTAAAATCCGTTTCATAAGTTCCTCTCTCCCCACTCTAAACCAGAACGCCAAGGTCTGCTCAAAAATTTAATGAACTATAGGATTGCGTCAAAAAACCTTTAATGAAAAAATAAGGCCCATGAAATACTTGCGCATGCCGATTGAAATTGAAGCACCCGAACAGCTCGGATACGAAAAAATCGAGTGTAATCTTACAGAAAGCTCCTATACAGACTTCAAATTCAAGGATCTGCAAATTGATATCAATGAACTGGTAATTGCCTATGTGGACCACGTTGGACATCGAGGCTTGCGAGAGCTTCTCTCCCAAGAAACACAGGGTAAAATCTCTAAAGAGCAAATCCTCTTAACCAGTGG
>CAIOKW010000156.1 GCA_903858975.1 Oligoflexia bacterium
ATTTCGAGGATCCGTAAAGTGAAGATCACCATCAAAACAGCCGCGTAGGTTTTCACCGGCGGAAATCAGGTCACGGCGAAGAGGTGTTTTTGAATCTTCATCATCGGCCCCCCAAAATGGATTTTGGGCGCAGTCGGCTAAGATCTCAGTCACAATCGCAGGTTCATCCTTAATTTTACGATGAATCGCATTCATGGCATTGATCGACAGTTTCGCGTCATCTGGCGGGCCAAAAAGAGTAACGTGATTCCCCTGCAAGCTCTCGGGAATGGGTGCTACAGGGGCGCCATATCCACGTTTACAATAGAATTCATTCTTGGGGCCAATCACAATTCTTCCATCACTATCTTCATGGCCAATGACAGTCTCGTAGTGTGGATCAAAGAGGTCGGTGTTCAGGGTTTGGTTCAGCTCAAAACAGGCCGCCGTTCGTTGATCAATAAATTTTCGATCGATGATGCGTTGGTTTAAAACTTGATTGAGCCTGGGTTTCAGTAATTCATAGAGCTCACAAACAAAACGAAGAGATTTTTCGTTCTCGAGCCCACCCCCAGCGCCTACTTCGCGTAAACCGGGAATACCTCTCACTTCAGTGCTTTCTGCAATGAGAGCGCTCAGAAGATTCGGGGAAATGTAATCATTGTAGTAGGGAATGTCTGTGGGTTTCATGAATTAAGATCCGCGATAAGTAGAGTAGCCATAAGGGTTCAGGAGCAATGGCACATGGTATTTTCGGTTAATATTTGAGATGTTAAAAAGAACCGGGATATCCATAAAAAAGGATTCCGACGAGTCCCTTTTGAAGTAATCCTCGACCTGAAAAGTGATTCTATAAATTCCAGGTATTTTCTCACAATCAAAAACATGTCGTCCATCCGGGTTGGTCATGCCCGTTCCGATTTCAGTCCATTGGTTTCCGACTTTTCTGTCCAGAACCACTTTGACTCCCTCTGCGGGATTTCCTTTGCTCGTATCAAGAATATGGGTACTGATCATGGTCTACCTACTTTCGGAAGCTGAAGTCTAGGTTTAGGGTCTCTTGGTCTTTGATGGTGAGGGTTTTGCTCTGGGTTCCAAAGACTTCATGCCACGCCTCAAGAGTATAGGTTCCAGCAGGAAGCTGAGGAATGCTGTACTCACCGCGCTCATTAGAAACGCTAAAGTAGGGATGATCCATCACTGCAATCGATGCGCTCATCCAAGGATGAACACTGCATTTAGACTCAATGAAGATCTCAGGCTTATGAAACACCTGAGTGACCTTGTCGTTTTTGCTAGGCATCGCGACATTGAAGTTTTCATTGTTTTTGCTGATCGATTTCACGTTATGAAAAGTGGCATCACTATTGAGGAAATCCACTTTTTGCCCGACGCGGACCGCAATGATTCTCGGTTCATATTGGCAATTTTTTTGGTCTAAGACCGCCGTTTCATTTGGAATATCAGTGAAAGTTTTACCTTCAAGTCCCTGGGTAATTCGAACGAGAACGTTCTTCACACGATGATCTTGGATGAGAATATCATTGGAATAGATGTCTTTTTGTCCGCTGGGATTACAAACTGCGGGAACCGATAACTTTTGGAGTTCCGGAAGGGGGCCTTCGAATTGAATGACTCCCTTTACTGTTCCGAGATTTCCAGAAGGAGTTGCAGAGGCTGCAACGACGGGCGTTTTAACATCAGGAGTGTATCCGCCTGACGGATTGCTGGAGGTGTTCTCGCGAGAAAAAAACATGACGGCAAGAATGATGAGCGCTCCGATAACACCAAAGGTTTTTGAGTGTGAGGGGTTTCGCAAACGAGACACAAAAAATTCTCGAATCGCGGCACCCGCCGCACTGATCATAATGAGAATTTCCCAATTATGAATATTTCCATAGGTGTTCGGAAAATGATTGCTCAACATGATGAAGATGACGGGGAGAGTGAAATAGGTATTGTGGGTGGATCGGTTCTTTGCGTTTTTCCCCCATTCTTGATTGACCGGCTCTCCTTTTTTCGAGGCCTCCACCATTTTGAGTTGTCTTGGGATGATGCGAAGGAAAACGTTCGCAGTCATCCAGGTTCCAAGCATCCCACCGACATGGATGTAGGCCGCTCGACCACTGAGCGTATGACAAAGCAGATACACCATTCCTCCGAACCAAATCAGAGTCAGGGCATGCCCGAGGGTTGGGTTGGTTTTTGTGAGTTTCGATTCCCAAAGGGAGTCATAGAAAAGCCACGAGCCAACTAATGAAATGAGACTCAGACCCACGGCCTGCCAGTAAGTAATGTGAGATACAGATGAATCGAGCAAGAAGGTTCCGGAACCCGCATAAAAGATCATGGCGAGCAAAAATATTCCACTCATCCAGGTCCAGTAGGATTCCCACTTAAACCAATGGAGGTCCTTCGGTACGGGGGTGGGTCCCATGAGGAGCTTCTCGACATGGTAGAAGCCTCCGCCGTGTACCATCCACACTTCGCCGACGTGACCCTCGTTTTTCGCGTCAGGGTTAGGGGTGAAACTGCGATCAAGCCACATAAAGAAAATTGAAGTTCCAATCCAGGTAATGCCTACCGTGATATGGAGCCAGCGACCGAGAAGGAGTAACCATTCAAAAATTTCTTGATTCACAAAAATCCCCTTTTTTTTGACCTTAACAAACTTTTTTGGATCAAGCACTGCGAAAAGAGTCGAGACAAATGGAAAAAAAGGCAGCATTATTATCGAGATACCCGATATTTGAGCATAAGGAGCCGAATGAAAAACTTACCCCTCCATTTCTATATTGCGACCCTCTTAAATCCCCAAAGTGACCAGGAATGCGATTTCTTTCAGCGGGGCGTTTTAGTGGTTAAAGGACCTCCGGGTAAGGCTAAAATTGATTCTATTCTCAGCGAGGCCCAGGCGATAAAGAAATTTGCGGGGCAAATGAATGCCACGAACACCACTGATTTCGGAAATAGCGTCATTATGCCATCCTTCTTTGATATGCATTTTCATTGGGTTCAAGATGACGTTCGAACCATGCCCAAAGACTCTCTTTTGCAGTGGCTAGAAAAGTTTACTTTTCCTACTGAGGCAAAATATGCAAAGCCTGCTTACTCAAAAAAGAAGGCAAAAGGCTTCTTTAAAAAGTTAGTCAAGTCTGGAACCCTCGGGGGTGCGATCTATAGCTCCATTCATGAAAATGCAATTCAAGCAGCGATGAAAGAAGTGAAGGGCGATTTCGTGATTGGGAATGTGCTCATGAATATGAACTCACCCATTGCCCTAACTCAAACTGAGTCTGAGTCCATTCAACTGACCCAGAAACTGATTAAGCGTTATGGAACAAGGCACGCGTTTACGCCACGATTTGCAATTACCACCACGCCGAAAGTGATGAAGGAAGGCGCTCGGCTCGCCGATCAAAGTAAATGTTTCAAACAGACGCACCTCTCTGAAACCAATGCTGAGATTGATTTTGTGTTGTCGCTTTATCGAAATATGCCCGGATTTGAAAAGGTGAAAACTTATACCGATATTTATGCTCGTTCAGGAATGCTTGGGCCACGCTCATTAATGGGTCATGGAATTCATTTATCTGGAAAAGAGCTCGACACCTTAAGTAAAACGAAGACTTCTGTTGTTCACTGCCCGACTTCGAATGCGCCAATCGAAGAGAAAGGGCTTGGTTCTGGTTTATTTGATTTTAAGAAAGTGGAGCGAAAAAAAGTCAGATGGGCATTAGGTTCTGATATTGGTGGCGGTCCATTTTTGTCGATGTTTGATGTGATGAGGAGTTTCGTTGATCAGAATCGTCGAGCTCAAGTCAAGGGAGCAACTTATATTAAAGCCCTGTACCGAGCAACACTGGCCGGGGCTCAGATCTTAGGAAAGGGAAGCACGAATGGAAACCTTGACCCTAAAAAAGACGCTAACTTTATCGTCGTTCCCATCAAAAAGAATGCTCAGTTAATCAACGCCGAATCCGTGTTGGCCCAATTGATTGAGCCACTCAGGGGTAAGCGCGAATCTTATGATCGTCTGGTTTCTCAGGTCTATTTTCACGGTAAAAAAATCTAGAGATCAATGTGAGTGCCAAGCTCAATCACCTGATCGGCAGGAAGCTTGAAATAGTCAGTCGCGTTTCGGGCGTTACGGGAAAGGAATGAGAATATTCCTTGCTGATAACGATTCATTTCGCCGCTATTTTCTTCCACAAAGGTTTCGTGACCGAGGACATATAAAATATCTTTTGGAACATAGTTCATTTCTAATTTCCTAAAGGCCTCTGCCATAATTTTTGGGATATCAGGCATCTCCATGTATCCATAGTGGACGATGACTCGAAAGAACCCTTTACTGAGCTCATGCACTTCAACCCGATTGGATTCATCCTTGTTTCGGCAAAAGTACGGAACTGTTTCTGAAGTGACCGTGAGAAGGATCACTTTTTCATGAAGAGCATTAAAGCGGCCCACCATTCGCATCACGACCGGGGGTACGCCTGATGGATCAGAGGCGAGGAACACCCCTGTCCCCGGAATGCGGTACCCAATGGTCTCATTGAGGGTTCTTAAGAATTCATTCAGAGGCTTAGAGCTTCTCACAAAATGTCTGGCAAGAAGGCTCCTGCCGACTTTCCAGTTCCACATCACGACGAAGAAAAAGGTTCCAATAAATACGGGGATCCAGCCTCCGTCTACAAACTTAAACAAGTTTGCGATGAAGAACGGAATATCAAAGGAAAGAAACATCAGGAGCGCGCCCCACGAATAAATGGGCTTCCAGTTCCAGCGGTGCCGGGTTACTTGAAAGAAAACAATAGAGGTGATGGTCATCGTCCCTGTAACGGCAAGTCCGTAGGCTGACGCAAGCTTGCTTGAAGCTTGAAAAAGGAGCACGAGCGCAATGCAGAGAATGGCAAGGGTAGTATTGATAAAGGGGAGGTAAATTTGGCCCTCTCCATGTTCGGAAGTATGTTTGACCGTGAGTCGTGGAAAATACCCGAGACGAATCGCTTGGCTCGTGAGTGAGTACGCCCCTGAAATGAGTGCCTGGGATGCGATGACCGTTGCTAGGGTGGCTAACGCAATCATGGGGTAGAGGAAGTGGGGAGGAACCATCCCATAAAAAGGGTTTGTTGCCATTTCGGGATGG
>CAIOKW010000157.1 GCA_903858975.1 Oligoflexia bacterium
CCATTTTCTCGCCCGTGATTTTCGAACACTCAGTGATGGTGAGAAGCAGTTCATGATGTTTGCGCGAGCGCTCATTCAGGCTCCAAAAGTTCTGATTCTAGATGAAACCTTCTCTAAGCTTGATCTTGATCGACTGATTCAGGTCACCCGTATTATTCGAAAATGGAAAGATCTTGGGATGACTTTTTTAATTACATCCCACGATCTTAATTTTCTTTCTGAAGTTTCTGATGAATTGATGTTTTTAAAGGCAGGAAAGGTGCTGGGACTTGGTCCAGTGAATGAAATGTTGACCCCGGCGAGGCTCACCGATCTCTATCCGGATGTATCCCTTCAAGTCGTGACGAGTCCTGAAACCGGCAGATGGAAAATTCTCTATTAAAAGAAAACCGTCATTGATCCTGAATGTGCCGTGTTCGTTGCGGCACTCGAGTGCGAAGTGAGAGCCCGGCTCATCGCATATTCAAAATTAACTTTGGGTCCAATCCAACCAAGACCGGTCCCAAAGCCGCTCCCCCGAGTATTCATGTGGGGGATTTCTGCGTCCTGAAATTTTCCCATGCGAAGGTAAAAATCCTCAAGGACGCCCAGCTCTAGGCCTGCGCTGTAACCCGCTTTGTTACCATTGCCGTAGCTTGGAGAATAAAAGGGATCTACAAAAATTTCGACTTTGTTTGCGGGCATAAATTTAAAAGCAAGAAAGCCCGTTCGATACAAATTTCGGTTCACGCTGGAGCTATTCTCAATCAGGTTATCGACAATCAGAGAGGTATACATCCAAGGAAGCGCGATAAATGAAGAAGAGACGAGGAGGTCGGTCGTGGTGTGGTTCGTGTTGTTATCGAGAAGAATCTTCGTTCCGATTCCGACGCCTAAGCGTTGTACGACCATTTTACTTGCGCCCACATTGATGGCGATATTTTGATCACGCTTTGTAAATCCAGCCCCCGCTTGAAACACTTCGGTGCGTGAATCTTGAATTGAAAAATTGTAATTTCTGCCCGAATTGTAACCGGTATACCCGCCAAAGAGGCTGTAAACGGGAGTGAAGGATCCGTGTGAAGGATTCAGGTAAATGGCATCGTTCAAAAGGGGAGCTGCGCGTCCGGCTCCGCCCAGACCAAGAGTCCTTGGGCTCTCGTACTCGAGTCCAAAGCTAGAGGCGTTACCGAGAAAAAACAAGGCGATTGCCAGGGGTGTCAATGTGAGGATTTTCATTCTATTCTTGAGGTATCGTGGATAAGATATCTTAGCAATATGAAACCAAAAGTTAGAAAAGCCATCATTCCTGCGGCCGGACTCGGCACACGATTCCTCCCGGTGACGAAAACCGTTTCAAAAGAGATGATTCCCATCATTGATAAGCCGATGATTCACTACATTGTGGAAGAGGCCATTCAAAGCGGAGTAGAGGATATTGTTCTCATCACTTCTCGCCATAAAGAAGATCTCGAGCGCTACTTTGATTACAACTATGAACTTGAAGATCGCCTCATGAAGGCAGGCAAGGTTGAGCTCGCAGAAGGCATTAAAAAAATTGCAGAGAGTTGCAATATTATTTGTGTGTACCAAAAAGAGCCGGCGGGCCTTGGGCACGCCGTGGGCTGTGCTCGATCAGTCGTGGGACAAGATCCCTTTGCCGTTCTCTTGGGAGATGATTTGATTGATTCAAAAGTCCCCTGCACCCGACAACTGATCGATGTTTATAATGAACAGGGAATGAGTGTGGTGGGTGTGATGGAGGTTCCCCTTTCGGATACTTCCAAGTACGGAATTGTGGGTGGAGACCTGATCGGTCCCAAAACACTTAGAGTAAAAACCATGGTTGAGAAACCCAAAGCAGAAGAAGCACCTTCTCGTTTTGCCATCCCAGGCCGATATGTGGTGGACGCTTCAATTTTCGATTTTATCGCCGAAACGAAACCCGGAAAAGGCGGAGAAATCCAATTCACAGATGCGCTCTTAAAGCTCGCTCATTCGAAGGGCTTGCTCGCATATCAATTTGATGGTGATCGTTATGATACGGGTGACCGCCTCGGGTACCTGAATGCAACCCTCACATTTGGTTTGAGACGTCCTGAACTCCGAGAGGGAATCATTCAACTCATGGAACATCACTTGAGGAAGTCATGAATTTAAGATCGATTCTGATTTCATTTTTTCTGACTTCAACCGCAATGGCCTATGTGCCTCCTGCTAGCTTTATATTAACCCATGCACTGAAGGACCGAAAAGGTCTCAGTTCCGTCGAGTGGTCAGCAAAAGTGACGCAATTGAAAAGCCAGGCGGTTTTCAAAGAAAATCTACGAGTAGACTTTGCAAGCGGTCGAATCCAGATTCAGTATTTGAGTCCGAGTGATGAAGTCCTAGGTGGCGCTCACACGACTTTGAATGAGCTCCATGGTCTTGGCAAGGTATGGCTTTTAATTGGAATGGATCCAAACGCTGCACGAGTGAGAAGCGCGCTTTCAGAAATGGGTCTGCTTCCTAAGTTAGATACGGAAGCGAGACTGACCCGTGAGGGAAGTCGAGTAGCATGGACTTGGGGAAGTGGATCATTGATTCATTTCTTAAAGGATGAGTTCTATCCCATTTCATTTGAAGCCGGAGCTGCTCCCACGGATGATCAGATTGTATTTGAATCCTTCGCGTCTACTGGTGGTCAGGTTCATGTTCCAAAATCGGTAAAGATTCGAGCCGAGAGTATGGATACCTATCGCTTTGATTTGAAATCAGTGAAGGTCGATGTGGCTTCAAAAACGAATTATCCCCAAGGCCCAATCAACTCCATTGCCGTCAAGGAGTGGGTTTC
>CAIOKW010000158.1 GCA_903858975.1 Oligoflexia bacterium
AGCGTAAAAAGGAATCCCTTCGTAAGCTTGAAGGCGCAAATCAAAACTTGATGCGAATCAATGACGTTCTCGCAGAAATTGATCGTTCACTCGCAAGTTTGGAGCGCCAAGCTCAAAAAGCGCGCAAATACAAAGAACATCGTGCAGAATTGCTTGAAAAAGAGACCACTTGGGGTCGCCGCAAGTATCAGGTTCTCAATCGACAAATGAAAAAGATCGATCAGGATCGAGAGGGGCTTGAGCACCTTTTAGTGGGACTTCGTGCAGAGCTTTCTCAATGTGAAATGAATCTTGAGTCGGAGCGAGTGGTTCAACTCACGGACTCTAAAATCGTGGAACAACTCCAGGCTGAGGTAGAGCAATACTCTTCGGAGTTGACCCAGCATCAAAGTGCACTGGATCTCTCTAAAAAGCGCCAAGAAGATTTGAATCGTCAATTGGTTCAGCTTTCATCAGAAAAAGATCAAATTGAAGAAGAGCTTTCTCAGTATCGCGAATCCATTTCTACAAAGAATGAAGATTTCGTAGGGCTGGATGAAAAAGTAGAGGTGCTGACCGCACGTGCGGATGAGCTCAATTTGAAAGTGTCAGAGCTCCGCGATGCTTATAATGCAAATAAGCGCGAAGCGGAAATGAAGCGTCGCGAGTTCGTAGATCTGACTCAGAAGTCTTCTCAGAGTTATTCTAAAATCGCTGCCCTAAACGAAAGAATTCAAGGTGCGGAAGCTCAATTGGCTCGAGTAAATGATCAAGGATCAGAAATTCGTTCTGAATTTGAAGCGCAAAAATTGGAAAGCGAATCCTTGATTGAAAGACTCTCTGAAAAAACTGAAGCCCGCGCACAGGCCCGCGAGGCGCTCGATGCGAAACGAGATGAAGTAAGCTCGCTTGAATCGCAATCAAAAGCTTCTCGACAGGCGCGAGATGCTGCTTTGAAGGTGCTTACTTCGGTGAGCTCTCGTTTGAAGAGTTTAGAAGAATTAGATCGTGCTCGCGAGGGCATGGCAAATGGACCGAAAAAGTTACTCGAATGGTCTCAAGAAAACGGTAAATCGTTCTCAGTGCTTTCAGATTTTATTGAGGTTGAGAGCGGATATGAGGCCGCGGTTGAAGCAGTGTTGGGTCATGCGTTTGAGCGCCTTTATGCTCAAGATGCAGATACAGCATTCGCGGCACTGCATTTCTTAAGAGAAAATGAAGCAGGAAGTGCCGCGATCCAAGTGGCTATTCCGAATCTCGATTCTAAAGAGAGAGCGAACTACAACCCGCTTCGCAAATTCGTGCGCCTTTTGACTCCAGAAGGACAAACCGCTGAAAGTGCTCAAACGGTTCACGGCTTGATCGAGTGTCTCGTTTCATCAGTTGAGGTACTTGAAGAAGTTCCAGCCATGGGAGATATCAAGACCTACCAATCTCAGGGCATTAGCTTCGTCACTCGCAATGGAATTTGGTTTGATTCAAATCAAGGTGTGCTTTTCGGCGGAAGTGCCGAGAGTGATCAAGCGGGCTCGATTCTCGCTCGCAAGCGAGTCATTCAAGAGCTTAAAGTAGAATCAGAAGCTGCAGAAGTAAGCCATCTTGATGCTGAAAACACAGCCAATGCACTGATGCTTGATCTTGAAAATGCTCAGATGGAGTTGAAACAGCTCTCTCAGGTGAAGAGCGATCTTGAAGTGGAAGTCAGCTCCCTTGAGAAGGAAAAGGCTCAACTCGAGCGCAAGCTTTCTGACATGGAACGCTCCATGGTGCGCTTTACAGATGACACTGCTAAGTTTGAAGATCAGATTTCAACGGCAAGAAGTGAAATTTTGGATCTAGAGGGATCATTAGTTGAGATTGCGGAGACTCGCGTTTCTTTAGAGTCTTGGATCCAAGAACACGAAGCAAAACTTTCTGAAAAGGATGAAGACCTTCGTTCATCTGAACAAGAGCTTCAAATGATTCGCATTCAAGAAGCTTCTGAAAAAGAGCGCAAAAACTCACTCAAGAAAGAGCTCGAAACCGAACAGCGCTACCTCCAGGATCGTGAACGTCGTATGGGTGAAGTAGAGCGTTTGCTTGAATCATTCGATCAAGATCGCTCTCAGTATTCTGATGGCGATAGCGAACATGAACACGAGATCTTGCGTTTGACTCGTATGCTGGGCGAAAAACGCGAAGAGCTTTCAGTGCTTCGCGATCGCTTAGAGCAGGCAAATTCTTTGGTTACGACTGGAATGGAGCGTATTCGTGAACTCCATAAGTTGGGCGACGATAAGACTAAAGCAGTGACCCAATTTGCAATTGATCTTGAGCGCATCATGAGTGAGCTCAATCATCTGAAAGCAAATATGGAAGAAAAGTATGGCGTCGGATGCCTTGAGGAGTCTCAGGGGCTTTCCATTCAAGAAGAAATGACTGATCCGGTGGTCACTCTTGAAATGTCTGAAGAGGATGAAAAGTCACTTCATATGGAAGTGGAAGAGCTTCGTGAAAAAATTCGTCGCCTCGGCGAAGTGAATACCATGGCGGTAGAAGAGTATGAAGATATGCAAAAGCGCCATGAGCATCTCTTCAAAGAGAAGAATGATCTGGAAGCGTCGATGCAGAATTTGAATGAAGCCATTGAGCACATCAATAAAACTTCTGAAGAGCGTTTCCAAAAGGCATTCGAAGCTATTTCAATTCGCTTTGAGAAACTATTTCCGATTATTTTCGGTGGGGGCCAGGCTCAGCTTTCTTTGGTTTATCCAGAGGGTTCTACCGATATTATGGATGCAGGAGTGGATATTCTAGCTCAACCTCCAGGCAAGAAGATCTCTAACATGACCTTGCTTTCAGGGGGAGAGAAGGCGCTGACCGCTCTTTCAATGATTTTCGCCATCTTCATGGTGAAGCCATCTCCATTCTGTATTCTGGATGAGGTTGATGCGCCATTGGATGATGCAAACATTGGTAAGTTCAACGCGCTCGTGCGTGAGATGTCTGCCAAGTCTCAGTTCATTCTTGTGACTCACAATAAGAAGACCATGGAGTTGAACGACACTCTTTATGGAGTGACAATGGAGGAGCCAGGTGTTTCTAGAATGGTTTCCATCCAGCTTCAATAATTTAGCTTTCATTTCATTCGGAGTAGGATTCGTTTCGGTCGCAAGTGCCGAGGTGAGTCTTCCTCCGCTGATGAAAGAGGTTCAGAGTCAGTACCAGAAATCAGCCGGAATTGAGGCTAAATTTAGCCAATTGACGGATGTGAAGGCTACGAAGCAGGTAAAGAAGGCGAAGGGTCGCATTTGGATTAAGCGCCCCAACAAGCTTCGCTGGGAAACGCTCGAGCCAGATCCAAATATCTTGGTGAGTGATGGAAAGACCTTTTGGTTCTACACGCCCCCTTTTGATTCAAGTGAGCGCGGACAAGTGATCATTAAGAAGACCGCTCAAGTCCAAACCCAATTTTTGAATGCGCTCTTGAGTGGAGCGTTTGATTTTGGAGCCGGATCAGTTTCCATTGAAGACAAGATGAGAGGCACTTTCTTGCTGAAGCCTAAATCCGGCACCGCCGGAGATGTGCTCAGTGCCGAGATCGAGATTGATTCGATGAAGCGCACGATTAAGAAGGTCGTTCTCACTCATGCGAGCGGCAATCGAACTGAGATCAATCTAGAAGAGATCAAACTTCCGTCCAAACTGGATGAAACTCTCTTTCGTTTCATTCCAGACAAGAATACCGACAAGATCGTCGAATAAAGTACGCCTGAGCCCAGCTCAGAACTAAGCCCAGGCGTATTGGTATGGGCTTGTGGACGGTTAAAATGAATTGAATCCTAGAGTAGCTTCAACGCCATTTGAGGAGCTGCATTGGCTTGCGCAAGGACCGAGACTCCTGCTTGTCTCAGAATTTGTTTCTGAGTCATGGCGGTTGCCTCTTCTGCGATATCCGCATCCGCAATTCGGGATCGCGCATTCGCTAAATTTTCCTTCGCAATAGCTAGGGTGTTGGTGGTGGATTGGAGTTTGTTCTGCATGGCTCCGAGTCCCGCTCTCGCTCCTGTGACCGAGGCGATGGCTTCATCTAAGTTATCAATCGAGTCTCTTGCGGAGCTGATTGATTTTGCAGAAATTCCCGCAATCCCAAGCTTGTTCGAGCGAACGTCATAGTCCTTCACGGAGAATTGAATTCGGTCGGCAGCATTGTTTCTGGCGCCTACTTGAAACTCGAGTGAGTCCTTGTTGGCTTGCCCGTTTAAAAGCGGGGTGCCGTTGAAGTTGGTGACGTTTGCGATTCGATCCACCTCTTCTTTTAAGCTTTGGTATTCTTTGTCGATGAATCCTCGCTCACGGTCTCCGATGGTATCAGAGGAAGCTTGGATCGACAGTTCTCTTAAGCGAGTGAGGATGTTTCCGACCTCTGATAGGCCGCCCTCTGCCACTTGAATAAACGAGATCCCGTCATTTGCGTTCCGCTCTGCTTGTTTTAATGAGCGAACTTGTGCATGAAGGTTTTCTGAAATGGATAATCCGGCTGCATCGTCTCCTGCTGAAGTGATTCGATTTCCGGAAGCGAGTCTGCTAAAGATCTTCTGCTCTTCGATACTTGTTTTTGACAAGTTTCGTTGAGCCGCCATGGAGGCGATATTGGTTCCAATGCGTAATCCCATACTAAATGCCCTTTCGTCCTACGCTGTTCCCGTTTTGCGTGCCCGGCCCCCCTTAAGAACCGAGACTTTATTGACGCCCTCAGGACCAGTTTACGAAACTTTTTGGCTTGATGCACCAAAAAAGTTGAGCAATTTAGTATATTTTTTTAATTGTAATAGTATTAATGAGTTAGCTTGTTATTTGCAAGTAAAGTCATCGCAATGCAAAGAAAATAAGGAAGGGAGGAGGGGTTTTAATCCCTCCTCCCTGAAAGCCTATTCAGGTTTTCAATTATCCTAAGAGCTTAAGAGCGCCCATTGCATTGTTGTTGGCTTGACTGAGGACCGCTGTGCCTGCTTGAGAGAGAATGTTCGACTTGGTGAGTTCCGAAGTCTCTGAAGCAATGTCCACATCATAGATGCGGCTTTTCGCAGCAGACAAGTTCTCTTCATAGATCGAGAGGTTGCTCACGCTTGCGGTTAAGCGGTTTTGAAGTGCGCCGACTTCAGAGCGGTTTTCAGACAGAGTCTTGATCGCGCCATCAATTTTTTCAAGATTGTCTTGAGCTGCTTCTTTAGTCAGGGTGTTCACATCATGTACGCCGAGTGATTTCGCACTCACGTTCAATTTTTGAACATCATAGCTAAAGCGATCGTGTTCAGGTGAGTTGTTCAATCCAATTTGGATTTCCAATTTATCACCCTTACCTGAAAGCAACTTTCTTCCGTTGAACTCAGTCGTTTCTGAGATTCGATCGATTTCTGAACGTAACTGAGTCATCTCTTTATTGATGAATCCTCGTTCCTTATCGCCGATAGTATCAGAAGCGCCTTGGATCGAAAGTTCTCGGAAACGAGTCAAAATGTTTCCAATTTCGTTCATTCCGCCTTCGGCCACTTGAACCATGGAAATACCATCGTTCGCGTTTCGACCATCTTGGCGTAATGAGCGGATGTCCGCTTTCATTTTTTCGGCAATTGCCAAACCAGCTGAGTCATCTGCTGCTTTTGCAATCCGAGTTCCTGAAGATACCTTCTCCAAGCTTGCTTGTTGTTTCGCATTGGACACGCCCAAATTTCGCTGAGCTGCCAGTGATTGTACGTTCGTATTAATTCTTAAACCCATAGATCCTCCTCGATAGGTCTGTCTCTTTTCAAAGACATGTTTGATTGTTGCTGATTGGTTGCTGTACCATCAGAAGAGAATCTTGACTGTTTTAGTATGTCAAAATGCTCTCACTGGACCATATCGGTCGGGTATTAAGAAAACTTGAGAACAATTTGTCAGGAGTTTGGCGATTAAGGTTTCTGAGTTCGAAAAGTCAGGAAATAGCCAAGTCCGCGCTTGACATTAAGGTATTGATTTAATTCTGGAATTTTCTTTTTTAGATTAGTAAGGTGGGTGTCGAGGTTATTCTCGGAAATCGAGGAGCCGGGCCACACAGCTCCCTGAAGTTCAGCACGAGTCATGCGACGTTGCGCGTTCTTCAGTGATTCAAGGATACGATATTCGGTTGAAGTGAGGTCAATCCACTTGTTCCCAGAATAAACCGCCTTCCGCTCATGATTGAGGGGGAGTTCGTCTGATGTGGTTTGGAATTTCTCTAAGGTAGTCTTTAGGAAGGCATAATCCACAGGTTTTTCAAAAAGCCCGTTTACCCCTAAGTTTAGGGCTTGAATGCAATTCTCTTTAGATGCGTGAGCGGTCACGATCAGAATAGGAAGGTTGGGTTTCTTTTTGCGAATTTCAGGGACGAGGCTCAGTGTGCTCACATCGTGAAGTTTCATTTCCATGAGCAGCAAGTCAATGTTCGGCCAGTCCAAACCATCCAAGTGATTGGACGGAAGGTGAGAGTAGTGATCGATCTTCACCCGATTCGGGAGGTGAGACTTTGCGAATTCAATCGTGTTGTCGTCAGTATCGATCCAAATAGCCTTCATACGTCTTAATTTTAAAGTTAGGTTGGAAGGTGTGGATTATCAATAAATATCTGAAATCAAACGAAAAATTGCATTCTCCTTGATGCTGATTAAAGAATATTTAAAGATTCCATGCGGAATATTAAGGAATCTTGAGTTTTGCTTAACTAAATAAGTTGCTGTCGAATGGCCTCATACACACAAATGCTGACCGCATTAGAGAGGTTCAGGGATCTCACTCGAGCGTCGAACATGGGGATTCGCGCCAGGCTTGACGCGTATTGGTTCAGGATCCAGTCTGCAAGCCCAGTGGTTTCCTTTCCGAAAACCAGATAGGTCCCTCGTTTAAACTCGACGTCATAGATGCTTCTTCCGGCCCGGGTCTCTACCAGAACGAGTTCAGAATCCTTCGGTAGGCTCTGAAAGAAAGCATCAGAGGACTCATGAATCACCACATTCAAATGTTCCCAGTAATCAAGGCCTGCTCGCCTCAGGGCCTGGGCATCAATGCTAAACCCCAGTGGCTTCACCAAATGGAGTGTTGAACCTGTCGCAAGGCAGAGCCTTCCGATGGAGCCCGTATTTTGCGGAATCTCGGGCTCTATCAAAACTACATTCAGATGAGGCACTGGAGTATTCATCACTGCAAATCAGACTTAAGGACGAATGGTGTTGATCATACGTGGGAATGGAATCGTTTCGCGAACGTGCTCCACACCCGTCACCCAAGCTACCGTACGCTCTAGGCCTAGTCCAAATCCTGCGTGAGGTGCGCTACCATAGCGACGAAGATCTAAATACCACTGATAGTCTTTCAAGTTCAAACCGTGCTCTTGAATTCGACGCTCCAAGATGGTGACGCTGTCTTCACGTTGGCCACCCCCAATGATTTCGCCGTATCCAAAGGGAGCGATTAAGTCTGCGCCGAGAGCATATTTACCATCGTGATCGACGCCTTCGCCATTGGGATCGTCAGCATTCTTGAAGTAGAACGCTTTGATTTGAGAAGGGAAGTGGTGAATAAACACAGGCTTTCCAAATTCTTCTCCGAGAGCGGTTTCGTGAGGCGCACCAAAGTCTTCACCCCAAGGAATCGCATGTCCGCGTTTCTCCAAAATCTTCAAGGCTTCGTCGTAAGAAATGCGCGGGAAAGGAGCAACGATCGATTGGAGCTCCTTTTGATCACGCTCTAGGATCGTCAGTTCATTTTGGCAATGATCAAGACAATGCTTCACAATATGACACACAAAGGCTTCGCCCAAATCCATCACATCATTGAGTTTACCGAAGGCCATTTCCGGCTCCACCATCCAAAACTCAGTCAGGTGTTTACGGGTTTTTGACTTTTCAGCGCGAAAGGTGGGACCAAAACTATAGATATTTCCGAACGCAAATGCCCCTGCTTCTCCGTAAAGTTGTCCTGATTGCGTGAGAAACGCTTTTTCATCAAAATAGGGTGTCGCGAAAAGAGTGGATGTTCCTTCGCAAGAAGTTGCGCTTAAGATCGGAGGATCAAAGCGCATGAAGCCACGCTGCCGAAAAAAATCTTGGATGGCAAAAATAATCTCACTTCGAATGCGAAGTGCCGCCCATTGCTTTTGACTGCGAATCCACAGGTGACGGTTCTCCATCAAGAACTCAACTCCATGCTCTTTCAGTGAAATCGGATACGCGTCAGCCACTTGTACCGTCTTCACGTTCAGAACCGTAAGTTCGAATCCAAATTTAGAGCGAGGTTCTTTTCTCACAATTCCGGTCACTTCGATGGAGCTTTCTTGAGTGAGTTTCTCGAAGCTCTCAAACGATTCGTCATTGCATTCCCCTTTAACGAGGACGCCCTGAACGATCCCGCTTCCATCGCGAATCATCAAAAATTTAATTTTTCCGGATGAGCGTTTATTGAAAACCCAACCTCTTAAGGTCACGGTTTGTCCGTCAAATTGTGCCAAATTGCCGATTTTTGCTAAGTTTTGCATAGTCATATTAATAGTTCATCGCAAAGTGAGCAAAGGTACGAACGTAAACACCGCTCGATCCTTTGCGTGGGTTATACGCTAGGTAGCCTTGATCGTAGGCGCGGTTCGCTAGATCCACATGCGCCCACTTCATTCCAGGCTTAATGAATTGCTTTAAGAATACTGCACCACGAATCGTTCCGCCGTTTGAGTCATTCGCACTATTCATCATATCCGCGTAGTGGGACTTGATGTCTTCAAAATATTCATCCCAAAGTGGAAGCTGCCACAGGGCTTCTTCGGTCACTTCAGTAGAGGCCATCAATCCTTTTGCAAGTTTGTCGTCATTAGAAAAAAGCGCGCTGGTCAGTTTTCCAAGTGCCACCGATACCGCACCCGTCAGGGTCGCAGTATTCACGATCAGATCAGGCTTGTAGTCATGTGCGAGGTCTAGCGCATCGGCGAGGACAAGACGACCTTCAGCATCGGTATTGATGATCTCCACGGTTTTTCCGTTACGAGCGGTGATGATGTTGCCCGGCTGAATCGCATTGCCGGATGGCATATTTTCGGCAAAAACAAGAATGGTCGTGATTTTGTTTTTTGATCCAAGGCGTGCAGCGAGCAGGGTTGAGCCCACCATGGTTGCAGCCCCAGTCATGTCATGCTTCATGTCTTCCATGCGTGAGCCAGGCTTAAGCGAAATGCCGCCTGAATCAAAAGTGACCCCTTTACCGACTAAAGAGATGTGTTTAGCCGATTTGCTTGCGCCTTTAGGTGTGTATTCCATGATCACCACTTTGGACTCGCGAGGTGAGCCTTCGCCGACTGCCAAAAAGAGGTTCATCTTTTCTTTGCGGGCTTCCGCTTCTCCTAGGACTTTGCATTTTAGGCCGTAAGTTTTGCAGAGCTTGCTGATCTCAGTAGCGTAGAACTCAGGCGTACCAAAATTAGAAGGTTCGTTCGAATAGTCTCGTGTCAGGAAAATGCAATCAATCGTGACCAATACCTCATGAGCCAGGGTTTTCAGCCAGGCTTCATTTTTGCGGTCAGCGCTGATCAGGTGGACACCTTCTAGTTTCGGATGATGCTTCGGGGTGCTTTTGTGTTTTTCAAAGGTGTACTGAGTTAAATAGAAACCCTCTAAGAATGCGCGAAGGGTTTCATCACAAAGAGTTTTATTGGAAGCCTTTAGGAGGGAGTCGACATCGATTCCCAGGTCTTTCACTTTTTCTGATTGAGTCTTTGCAGCAACGGTTGCACCGGTTTGACGTGCTTTTTCAGGAGAGAAGGTTTTTTTGTTTCCGAGGCCCGCCACCAGGATGTTGGTGTTTTCAATGTAAGAGGCGCGGATGAAGAACGAAGTCTTTGCGGCACCCGTGAAGATTCCTGATTTGGAGAGTTCTTGAATTTCAGTCAGGGTTTGAGAATTGAGTGCGGTTTCTTTTTTGTCGTTTTGGAAAAAGAACTGCGCAAGCGTGTCACCTGAAAAGGTTTTGCTCACATGGATAGGGGTAAGGGA
>CAIOKW010000159.1 GCA_903858975.1 Oligoflexia bacterium
GACCACCGAGATCTACACAGGCGAAGACACTCTTTCCCTACACGACGTCTTCCGATCTTCAGCCTCAGGGTCTCGAGCGCCGCTTCAGCAATCCGATCAATACTCGGTTCGATCATTTGGTCATAAGCCACGGGATCCACTTTAAATCCAATTTCAACCGGGTAGGAACGAAATGAGAAATCAGACTCGCTTCCTTTTGAGAGTTCAACTTTGAGGCGTTCCACTTCTTGGTGAAGTTTATACCCGATGTTTTCCTCAACTAAGGAAATCAGGTTTTCGAGGGCGCGCCGGTGCTTTTCATCTACGATTTCATTTCTGAGCGCCAGAATGAAATTCCAAGTCGACTTCTCTTTTAGAAATGCATGCTGATGCCACTTGGGTAGATTCTTGACGATGGTCGAAGGGAGGGTGAGGGTATTGGAAGACAGAAGCCTTTGGTATTTAATCTCTGAACCAAAGTGAGGATTCAATCGCCCCCGAAAGAAATCCGAATCCAAAGAGTCTCCTGCAACCGGGACACCGTAGACTGAAAGCGTATCCACTGCGTCTGATTGCTTTGCTCGAAACAAAGTAAAATCAGAGGTTCCGCCCCCAAGATCGCAGACCAGAACCAGGGCTCCTGCTTTGTGTTTTGATACCGAAGAGCGGGCCGCAGCTGTTGGCTCGTCAATGAGAGTGATATTTTCAAAACCCGCGATTTCGAGTGCTTTAAGAAAACGGGTGACGGCGAGGGTCTCTCGATCCTGATCCAAAGAATAGCGCGCAGGCCGACCCATGCGGATGGGAATCCCCTGGATTGGTCCAACTTCTGCTTCAATTCGTTTTTTGAGTTCTGTTAAAAAACGAGCGAGCAATGCCTCAACGCTTAAGCGAATTCCAAAAAGGCTGGTTCCTGAAAAATCGGGATTCGGGAGAAGCTTCTTAATGGATTGGAAGAAGCGGCCTTCCATTCCACGATCAAAGTACTCATCGATTGCGCCCTTTCCAAAAAACGATTCTTGTCGGTTTGGAAGGTACACGAGTGTGCGAATGAGTTGTTGCTGAGAAGCGTGCGGGTCAATGTTCAGGACCCGAACTTGGTTTGCCTCTTGAATGGCAACGCAAGTATTGGTCGTTCCAAAATCAATTCCGATGGATTGAACGCGAATCAGAAATGGCATTCCTGAATGGCGTGTTTGACTGGATTTCCAAATAAGTCTTTATCAAAGCCAGCAATCACGCCTTTAAATGCTTTCGGCTGGGTAAGGGTTGGATCAATTTCAAGAGTGAAGGGGGAGATCATGTTCCAAAGGCCACCCTTTTTAATGAAAGTGAAATTCATACGAACTCCATCGTAATTAAGCTCCATCGCTGACATCCCAGGCACCCGGTAGTCTCGATGATAGCCCGCTTTCAAAGGGAAATCGGCGAGGGGAATAGGCATGTCCCATCCAAAAAAGTCCCAATTCGAGCCTTCAATTCCAATTTGGAGAAGAATCGCATTGCCTTCTTCATTGAGGCCGCTCTTAAATTCACAAAAATCATAATGGGTGTGTGTGGAAGGATGGTCTTCCCAGGCCTTAAACTGATTCGTCGTCAATCGCACAGGGCTGAAGCCACCGGTTTGTGCGTGAGCATTCATTCCAGAGAAAAATGACAACATGAGCGCGAGCAGGGTGAAAGTATGGTTCATGCGTTAAGGGTAGCATTCGCGGAACCGCAAGTTCAACACCTTAGTTCAGAAGCCAGAAGTAGATTTTTGACGATTCTCAAGACTCAGTAAAACCTGTACATTAAAGTGATGAAGTTACCCACGGGTTGGTATGTAATTCTCGACTCCAAAGAAGTTCAAAAGAAGCCGCTTGGCATCACCCGCTTTGGAGTGCCAATGGTGGCATGGCGTAAGGCGAGTGGTGAATTAGTGGTGATGAGTGATCTTTGTCCTCATCGCAGAGCAAAGCTAAGCCTTGGGAAAATTGTCTCAGACCGAATTCAGTGCCCCTTCCATGGATTTCAGTTTGATGCTGAAGGCACGTGTCGACTGGTTCCTGAAATCAAACGAGATGCCCCTGGCATTCGTTGCCAAACCTTTACCGTTCGCGAGGAAAAAGGGTGGATCTGGTTATTTTGGGGAGATTCAGCTCAAGCTCCAGCCGAGCTTCCCTGGTTTAAGGACCGAAAAGAATTGCTTCATTATAGCTCTTACGAAGAAACTTGGCCCGTCCATTTCACTCGATCTGTTGAAAACCAATTAGATTATGCCCATTTGCCCTTTGTTCATAAAAGTTCCATTGGCCGTTTCGCAAAACTGGACGGGGAAATGAAAAGTGAATGCAATGAGAAGTTTATTCGATGGAGTTTACGTGAACATGGCGATGCGGGGATTGAATTTGTGTTCCCGAATATCTGGATCAATTTGATTAGCTCCAAATATTTTCTCACGCTGGCCTTTGTTCCCGTGAGTGAAACTGAAACGAAACTTTACCTTCGCTCGCATCGCTCTTATCTGACTTGGCCACCGTTTTCTTGGGGGATGGATTTATTGGATCGATGGCTCAATCGCTGGATTCTGAGTCAAGATCGCTCAGTAGTTCTTTCCCAAGAGCCCTCGAATTCATTGATGGCTGAAGAACAGTTGGTGGGAAGTGATCGTTTCATTCGGCACTTTCGAGATTGGATGAAAAAAGCATGAAATTACAAGTCGCGACTTGTTTACTGTTGTCGATGATTGCGGATGAGCGCTCGGTTTTCGCAGCCGGAAATTTCCCAGTACTCGAAGCAGAACACTTGAATGAACAATCGATGAAACTTCCTGCCGATTTTCCGGAATCAGGGACCTTACTGATTGTGGGTTTCACCAAAGCCTCTCAAGCCACGACGACCTTATGTGGTGATCGCCTAGAAAAAGCATTTCCCGGACGCAGTTATTCGATGGCTGTGCTCGAAGGTATTCCGTTTTTTATTAAAGGCACGGTCAAAAAAGCCATTCGCGAAAGTATTCCAGCTGAACGAAAGGATCGTTATTTGTTTCTGTATGATGGAAAGAAAACCATGAAGCTTGCGGCGGGCTTTGATGAAAAATCAGAAGATGATGCTTACATCATTGGTATTGGCAAAAAAGTGGCTGGATCAGACGAACGGGTGATGACTTCGGTGACTCATGGAAATTGTGATGATGCGCAGATGGAGAAGTTAAAAAAGACAGGTGAGTGAATTTTTGACTTCATCTACGAGCTTGCCAATTCGCTTCACTCATTAAATCGATACCGTGCGTTTCGTTTATTTCCATTCAGAGTAAGCATTTTCTGGGATACGCCTTCAGCCAGGTCGCGACTTGCGGTGGCGGTAGAAATTTGCCCAGCAATTTTCAGATAATCCGCTCTTGAGAATTCAGTCCTTTGGAAGTGCTCGTTTGCTCGTTGAAGTCGATCGGCTGAAGTTCTCGCTTGAAAGTGATTGGGGTGAAGGGTTTCAGCAAGGCCTTCTTGCATCCGTTTTAACATAAACTCTACAAAGGGCGCAGAATCCCCAGCTTTATCGCTTAACTCGAGTGCACGGTAATAATCTTTTTGGTGTTTAATGATCCAATCTTCAACGGGTACAAATTCAAACACAGGATATGCCCTTGAGAGGATGAGGCTTTGCCAGAGTCTTCCCATTCTTCCATTTCCATCCATAAATGGGTGTATGAACTCAATTTCATAGTGAACGACACAAGAAACGATGAGAGCACTCATTGTCGATTGTTTACCGTACAAAAAGAGCTCATGGATCAGATGAGGAACTCGAATGGCTGGCGGCGCGATATGGCTTACTTTTGAGCCTTTCATGACCCCGACCTGGCCCGTTCGAAAATGACCTGCGTCGGGTATTAAGCCTTGCATCAGAATCGCGTGTAGTTTCAAAAAATCTTTCTCACGCCATGGGTTTAATTTTGAAATAAATTCGTAAGCGAGAATCGCATTTTTCACTTCAGTAATATCTTTTTTGGGTCCAATGATTCTTTTGTTTTCGAGAATCGCTGTGACTTGGTCTAAGGAAAGAGAATTTCCTTCGATCGCGAGACTGGATTGGATCGATCTGATTCGGTTTTCCTTTCGGAGTTTAACCTTTGGCTTAGGTCGTGAGGCGCCATCCCATCTGCCGATTAATTCTGATATAGAAAGAGCTAGATTTAAAATCTGATCGTTCAAGGTCAACGGTGGATTCTTAGAAGTAGTCACACCATCAGAATAACATGATAGTATCATATGATACTATCATTAAAGGCGGGTATGTTGAGCGTTAGCTCGGTGCAAAGGGGTATTTTAAGTGCGGTCTAGAGTCCGATAATGATTATTATGTAAACTGCATTGTCACGGGCTTAACTATGGGTTGCTTAATGGCTTCTTTTCAAAATACAATAAAAGCACCATGAAGATTGCTCATTCGATCGCTTTTCTATTTTGCTCACTCTCGCTTGTGGCTTGTGGGCCTGCTCAAGGCACGAGAACCATCACCATCAACGCAGGATTTCAAGTTCAAGAAAATGTTCCGATTAATTTAAGTGAGGCTTTCTTGGGGCATGGAATGAAGACCGCAGAACCCCTTATTGGATCAGAATGCTTACAGAATCAACTTTACTTGGTGCTTTGGGATGCGACTCACCAGCAGGTCGTTTCTACGAAGCCCATTAATCTCATTTCATCGACAACGGGGCTCACTTTGCCTACTTACGATAATAATACTGTGGCCAGTGGTCAGAAGAGCATTAATGATGCCATTGCCTTGATGAAGTCTCATTCTCGAATTACTTCGCCTTTAACGCTCGTGGTTCCCCAAAGCTCAAATCAGTTAGAAGTAGCAATCGTAGGGCAGTTTTTTAATCCGGTCGACGCGAATGGAGATGGGATCTGCGATGATTATGTTTCGGGTTCTGCTAATTATAGTTCTAGTTTATATGGTCGTTCACTCCTTACTGCGAACAACACTTTGAATTTGAACGTGGATGTGATTCATGCAAACCCAGTCAATAACAATTATAATCTGCCTGGATCACCAACGAGTGGGCCCACGATAAGTCAGGACCAAGCCAGGCAGTTTATTCAATTAGATAATAACTCTTACATTGAATCCTCAATTTTTAATTTGGCTTCAGTGAGTTACCTCAATGATCTGATTCATGTGCCCTTGCCTGCTTCTGGTGCGTTTTCTCTATTTTATGTACCGGATATGGTGATTGCTGGAGGAATGGCTTTAACTTTTGTTGATCAATATAATAGTACAATTCTTTATCGAGCCGCGATTCATGGACCGAATCGAAAGTGTGTAGGTACTTCATGCACTTATATTTTCGATTCCTTGCCAGAGGCGACTTTGGTGAACCCTCAGGTAAATCAGACTTTTGGTTTGTCAGGTGGTGCTGTTTTGAGAAACATCAGTCCAAATGTCGTATTCACCTCGGGAACGCTGACCTTAACGGGTCTACCAAGCGCTGCTGCGAACACCTGCACTTACACACTCGATGGATTTAGCGGCGCTCTAGGCGGCAGCTACGCCAACACCACTTTTTATGCTGATATTTCCATTTCCTCTCCAAGGATTGATGGAGTGTTTTATATTACCACTGATAACTCCGGTAGCGTTAGCGCTACTATGCTCGGATATATTACGGGCACCTGCCCTAAGATTTTGCCTTTTAGTCCTCATTTTACTGGCATAACTGCTAGCGGCCTTCCGGGATTAACGATAGAGTCAATCGATATCACAGGTAGCGATTCTCCCGGCCATTGCTTTGGGGATGCCATCATCTCTGGAAATGCCACGGCATCCCCTGGACCTCAAACCGTCAGCATCACTAACAGTATACCGGGAACAGTTACAGTTAACGTTTCTTCTGCTAATAAAGCATCCAATGGAACTTGGTCGGGTAACTGTCCGACGCAAGCCCCGCCCTTTTCAGTCACCTCTTATCACAACTA
>CAIOKW010000160.1 GCA_903858975.1 Oligoflexia bacterium
CTCCCAAATTCCATAAATGGTGGTAGGATCACTCTGAAGGCGCATTCTCTTTTTCAGTCGATTAAAAAAAACAGAAGCGATCATGGGACGCTCAAAAGATGCACCCGTTTCTTTCTCTACCATAGAGGCCAAGATCACGACTTCTCTTCTGGATAATCCCAGCTCGCGCGCACGCGCTTCATATTCAGGCGTCCAGGTTCTCAGAAACGATTCCACCATTCGTTTAATCAAATTCGTGGGGTTTTCACGCTTATCGAAAAAATAGGTGTTGGGGTATAAATACCCTTCTAAAGTAGAGATACCCTCGCCCTGAAGACCGAGCGCAGCCACTAAGTCTGGAGAACGCAGGAGCTTTAAAATGGCTTTCCGATCAAGAAGGTTTTGCTCCTCAAAAGCCGCCGCCACTTGATAAATGTTATCGCCCTCACGCACGAGAAGTGCGTGCTGAATGCCAATTCCGCTTTTGAAGATTTTAAAAATTTGAAGTGGGGTCATTGCAGGACTTAGCTCATAGTCAGCAGCCTTAATACCACTCCACCCTTGCGTAAATTTTCCAAGCCAATAGAAGAGGAAGCCATTCTTTACCAAGCCCTCTTTTTGAAGGGCCATGGACACCTCATGAGGATGCATCCCCTTTAAGAGATCAAACTCAATCTTTTGCGTTGAACCCGCATCCACCGGAGACATCGAAAACTGATACACTGATAATCCCGCTCCTGCGAAAGCCAGAACGAGAAGGAGCAAAATCCACTTGAACCATTTCATAATAGGCTTAGGATACCATCGAATTTTTGCTGGACTAGACCAAAAACCTCTGCTATTTTCCTAGCATCTAACGAGTTATTTCAAATTTTTGACGGTAACCTAAATCTAAACCATTCTATCTGAATCCTGACTCATACAACCACAAGGAGTTACGCCATTAGTACTCAAACCCCCCCTAAAAAACCAGGTGCCAAAGCTGCAGCCCCTAAGGCTCGTCCTCAGCAACGCTTTATCCCAGGAAAGAGACCTGACGAAGGGTCCCAAGAAGATATGGGTAGCGATGAAATGGTGGATGCGGGTGAAGTGCCTAGTCCATTTATCGCGAGTTCTGTGGTTGCAGACTCTGCCACTGCGACTCCAGCAGAAGAGGTTCTAGCCTCTACTCCTTCATCAGAAATGGAAGGCGAAGCGCTGCCCGTTAAAAAATCAATGCATTTAAAAGAGCTGAAAAACAAAAAAGCTCATGAGCTTCTCGAGCTCGCGCACGGTCTTGGAATTGAGAATGCCGGAAGCCTGCGTAAACAAGATCAGATTTTCATGATCCTTCAAAAGAAGGCTGAGAAAGATGAACATATTTTTGCGGATGGCGTGCTCGAGTGCCTTCCAGATGGATTCGGATTCCTTCGTGCTCCTGAATACAATTACCTTCCGGGTCCAGATGATGTTTACGTGTCTCCATCACAAATTCGCCGTTTCGGACTTCGTACGGGCGATACCGTGAGTGGTTCCGTTCGTGCACCGAAAGAGGGAGAGCGTTACTTTGCCCTTCTCAAAGTTGAGCAAGTGAACTTCCAAGCCTCTGAACTCAATATCGAACGCGTTCTCTTCGACAACTTGACTCCGCTTTATCCAAAAGAGCGCTTACACCTTGAGTATCAACCTACGAACCACAGCACACGAATCATCGATCTCATGGTTCCACTCGGAAAAGGCCAGCGCTGCCTCATCGTAGCACCACCACGTGCTGGTAAAACGGTACTCATGCAAGACATTGCAAATGCCATTACTTCAAACCATCCGGAAGTAAAACTCATCGTTCTTTTGATTGATGAGCGTCCGGAAGAAGTGACCGACATGCAGCGCTCAGTAAAAGGGGAAGTCATTTCTTCTACCTTTGATGAGCAAGCGTCTCGTCACGTTCAGGTTGCAGAAATGGTCATTGAGAAGGCAAAGCGTCTCGTAGAAAACAAATACGATGTCGTGATCCTTCTCGACTCCATCACTCGCCTTGCCCGCGCTTACAACGCTGTTGTGCCTCCATCCGGCAAAATCTTATCGGGCGGTGTGGATTCAAATGCGCTTCATAAACCAAAACGTTTCTTCGGTGCTGCTCGTAACATTGAAGAAGGCGGATCTCTCACGATCATCGCGACCTCACTCGTTGATACCGGATCAAGAATGGATGAAGTGATTTTCGAGGAATTCAAAGGAACGGGTAACTCAGAAATTGTTCTTGATCGTAAACTGATGGAAAAGCGTATTTTCCCATGTTTGGACATCAATAAATCAGCAACCCGTAAAGAAGACCTTCTCCTTCCAAAAGAAGTCATCAATCGAATCTGGATCTTGAGAAAAGTACTTCACCCGATGAACACGGTCGATGCGATGGAATTCTTACTCGATAAGGTTGCGCACACAAAAACGAACGAAGAGTTCATTAAGTCAATGAGTAGCTAATGTTCGATAAACTTGAAGCCGTAGAGGCAAGATTTTTAGAGATTGAGCACAAGCTCGGCGATCCGGAACTAGCAAATCGTCCGGATGAGTTCCGTCGTCTCTCAAAAGAGCATTCTTCCCTTCAAGAAATTGTGGATGAGTATCGGAACTACCGCAGCACCAAAGCCGAGATTGCCTCTAATAAAGAGCTTCTCATGGAGGGCGATGCGGATTTCGTTGCCATGGCCAAAGAAGAATTGAAGGCGCTCGAGCCCGCACTCGACGCAAGCGCAAAGCGCTTACAACTCCTCCTTCTTCCCCAAGATCCGAATGACCAAAAGAACATCCTGCTTGAAGTTCGCGCAGGCGCGGGCGGAGAAGAGGCGGCTCTGTTTGCAGCTGAGCTTTATCGCTTGTACCAGAAGTTCGCAGAACGTCAGGGCTGGAGAACAGAAGTCATGTCCGTCAGTCAGGCAGAAAAGGGCGGCCTGAAAGAAGTCGTCATGATGATTGAAGGCAGTAAGGTTTACTCTCGTCTAAAATTTGAGGCGGGTGTTCACCGAGTGCAACGGGTTCCAGAAACTGAAGCCCAAGGACGCGTTCACACCTCAACTGTAACGGTTGCAGTACTGGCAGAGGCAGAGGAAGTGGATGTCACGATTAGCCCTGCTGACTTACGAATTGATGTGTATCGCTCCAGTGGTGCCGGCGGGCAGTCCGTCAATACAACCGACTCCGCTGTTCGGATCACTCACGTTCCCTCAGGCGTGGTCGTAGCTTGCCAAGATGAGCGCTCCCAATTGAAAAACAAAGAAAAAGCGATGAAGATCCTACGCTCGCGCATTTTAGAGGCTGAGCAAGAAAAGGCCGCAAAAGAGCATTCTGACATTCGTCGAGCAATGGTGGGAACCGGAGATCGCTCAGAGCGAATCCGCACCTATAATTTTCCTCAAGGGCGTCTCACCGATCATCGCATTGGATTTACTCTTCACGCACTTCCAGACATCATGGAAGGGCACATCGAAGAACTCTTAGACGCGATCCAAACCCACTATCAGGCTGAGGCCTTGAAACAAGCCGGGTATGCAAGCGCTTAGAGAACGCTTGCTGAGTATTTTTAACGAAGCTCTTCATCAAAAATCGCCGGAAGCGGAAGTTGACCTGATTCTCCTTCATCTCTTTAGACAGAAGGATCGCCAGATTCGAAACTTTTCTGATCTGAGAACTCAAAATCCTGATCCTGACAGCATTTTAGAATTAGAAGCCATTCGGATTGCTGAAAAGCGTTGCACTGGAATTCCATTGCAACACATTTTGGGGATTCAGTTTTTTTATGAACATGAATACAAGGTCAATGACTCAACCTTAATTCCAAGACCTGAAACCGAGATCCTGGCCGACGCCATGATTCAATGGATTCGTTTATACAAAGGAAACCTTCCGCTCCGCTTTGCTGAGCTCGGTCTTGGAAGTGGAATTCTCTCGACTGAAATCCTGGCCGAATTTAAGAGTGCTAGCGGATTTGCAAGCGAGGTAGCGCCTGCAGCGATTGCACTTGCAAGACACAATCTAGAACGAATTGTGGGAGCTGATTTCGAGAAGAGGATCACCATTCTTGAACCCAATGATCCTCGTTCTGGTTTTGAGATTTTTGCTCGGCATGGAAAATTTGATCTCATTTTTTCAAATCCTCCCTATGTTTCCATTTCAGACGAAATCGAGGATGAAGTTTTAAAACACGAGCCTCACGGCGCCCTCTTCCCTGAAGTGGGCTCGGATTCTCCTGATTTCTTTTATGATAATTTTCTACTTCACTTCTCAATCCTCATGAGTCCAGGCGGCAGTGCTTTTTTTGAAGTTCCCCATGAGCGGGCAGAGGAAATTTTAGAAAAATTTAAAAATGCCGGTATTTATAATTCAAAATTGATTCTTGATCTCACTGGACGCCCTCGGGTCCTTCAGGCAAGTTTCTAAAATCGAAGGAATAATCATGGAAATATTGAAAATTGTTGGCGGAACAAAACTCAAGGGCGAGGTTTCTATCAGTGGCGCAAAAAACGCAGCTCTCCCTATCCTCTTTGCGAGTATCTTAAGTGAAGAGCCATCGATCATTAAGAATATTCCACTCCTTGCAGACATCAATACGACCTTGAAGGTTCTGGATGCCCTAGGATTAAAAACTTTCTTTAAGCTTGAGGATCATGCGATTGAAATTGATGGAAGTGAGCTTGCATCGATTGAAGCCCCGTATGAACTGGTCCGAACAATGCGTGCGTCGGTACTGGTCCTAGGTCCCCTCTTAGCCAGACAAGGGGAAGCAAAAGTGAGTCTTCCAGGCGGCTGCGCGATAGGTGCACGCCCCGTTGATTTTCACTTGAGCGCGCTTGAGAAAATGGGCGCTGAGTTTAAAATTGAATCAGGCTACATTCATGGCGTCGCTAAGAATGGTTTAAAGGGTGCGGTTATGCCCCTTCCCTTTCCGAGTGTCGGTGCTACTGAAAATGCACTCATGGCTGCCGTATTGGCCGAGGGTGTGTCTGAGATTCAAAATGCTGCTTGTGAACCTGAAATTGTTGATCTCGCAAATGCACTTCGCTCAATGGGTGCTGACATCTCTGGGGAGGGCTCTCCCACCATTCGCATTACGGGCGTGAAGAAGCTAAAGGGCATGCGCCATTCCGTTGCACCTGATCGCGTGGAAGCGGCTACCTTTCTTTGTGCAGGCCTCATTACCCAAGGCTGCGTGACTGTTCAAGGCATCAACGAATCCTACCTCAGCTCAGCCCTAGACGTGTTGAAAGAAATGGGCGGAAAAATCAGTTCTACTGAGAACTCGGTCACAGCTGAATACCTGACGCCTCTTCATTCGGTGAACATTGAAACGAGTCCCTTCCCTGGTTTTCCGACCGATATGCAAGCCCAATTCATGGCACTGATGACTCAAGCCAATGGGAGTTCTCAAATTAAGGAAACCATTTTTGAGAATCGATTTATGCACGTTCCTGAACTCATTCGTTTAGGTGCTCGGATAAAAATTCATGGAAATGAGGCGATGGTCGAAGGCCCCCTTCCGCTCAGTGGTGCCATTGTGATGGCCACTGATCTTCGCGCCAGCGCATCCTTGATTATTGCAGGGCTCGCAGCAAAAGGCGAAACCGTGATTCGGCGAATCTATCATCTTGATCGCGGCTATGAGCAAATCGAGAAGAAGCTTCAGGGCTTGGGCGCTCAAATTTCTCGGGAGCTCGAAAAGTGATTACGCCGCTTGAGATTGAAAACTACTGTGTTCATCACAGTAAAAAGAGCGATTCTATTTTTCAAGAACTCGCAGAACGGACGCTCCAGTTTGCGCCCCAAGTTTCTCACATGCAGGTGGGTCCACTAGAGGGTGCACTTTTATCGATTATCACCAAAATGATTTCAGCAAAGCGTGTACTTGAGTTTGGAACCTTCACGGGGTGTAGCTCCCTTCACTTTTTGGGTGCACTTCCGGCGAATGGGAGTATCACAACACTCGATCGAGACCCAAAAGCGGTTTCAATTGCTCGTGAATTTTGGGACAAGACTGGTAACAGCAATCGCGTGGAAAGCTTGCTGGGGGATGCGAAAGCTTCTGTTCAAAAACTTCTTAGTGAAATCTCAGCAGGAACCCGCCCCCATTATGATCTTGCCTTTATTGATGCCGACAAGGGTGGTTATGAAGAATACTTCGAAGCTTCGCTTAAGCTTGTCCGTACGGGTGGTGTGGTTCTCGTCGATAATTTGCTTTGGGAAGGCGCTGTTCTGAACCCAAAGGAAAAATCAGATTTCACGATTCATACGTTTAATGAAAAGAGAAAGACAGACCCTCGCGTCGAAATGGTTCTCCTGCCTGTTCGCGATGGAATTTCCATTTGCCGTGTATTAGATCACTAATCTATCGAGCTTAGTAGCTACACGTGCTTCCAACCATTTTCATGCCCGGCAAACAAGAGTTCCGATCTTTCTTTCTCAGTAACTCACCTACGTTGAGATTGTTGGCCGACTTTTGATCCATAATCGTGTCCATGGTTCTTAGGGTATCTTGGCCGGTAATCTTAAACACCTGCTCTACCCGCACATGCACTTGGATCCCCGAAGCCGATGGACAGCGGGTGATGCCCGTTGGTTGGTCTGTCACGGTGTATTGAGGAGCATTCGCCGTGGTCGTCGGATTTGGGCAGTGAGTGACCAGTGCTGCTCGAATTAAGATCGGGCAGCGTCTCGCATTGTTCAATTCTTCAACCGTCATCGCGCTCGGATTCGGAGCGCGGGCGCGGGCGCCAAGTTTTGATGTGATATCAAAAAAGGCATCCCCTACCGGCATTGGAATCGGTGTTCCGGTGGCGAGCCAATCTCCAGCGAGCTTATCTTGCTGAACTGTCGATGTGACTGGGTTCACAGTGCCCGGAATAATGGGATTCAAACTAAATTCACTAAATTCACTGCAGCGTTTTCCTTCAGTCGTGTACCAACCCGTGAGGGGTTGATAGTTCCCAGATGCGAGAACGAGGGCGTTCAGTTGCCCAGCAAGCTGGCTTGGGTCTTGGGCCCATAAATCATTGAAATTAGACTTAGCCGCAAAGCTCGAATTATCCACACAATCAAACTTCACCGAGGATGAAAGCGTGTTCGCATTCATGTCGTTTACACAACAACTGAGTCGCTTATTGATAATGCTATCCCAAGCTGGAAAATTTTTCCCTCCGTCGCTGGGCTTGGAAGGAAGGGGCGAAGTGGAGTCACATTCGTGTGCGGTCGCGTCCCACTCACATGTCGCGGTAGTAATATTCAACTTGTACCCAATTTGGCACTTCCAAATATGGCGTTTGTACTGAACCAAACTTTGGGGCGAAGTTGCACTCGCGGGGAGACTGATGGCACTGACGACCACCTTCCTGCTTGAATCCAATAACTCGCGTGTACCATTCAAAATCATGTCTTTATCTTTTTCCGGATCAAAATTAGCAAAGATGACTTGAGGATCGTTCTTTAGTGGTGAAACACAACTCACACCCGCACGCGCATCAGCGCTGACGGCCATGGGCAATTCATTCACGTTTGGACAGGAACACTCTGAGGTATAGCCAAAATTATCTCCGAGGCGTCCGTCCCGAGTACTATCTTCATCGATCGCGACCATTCCGTAAGTTTTGTTCGGCTTACCATTCACATCAAATGATGAGATCGCATCATAGGTATCTGCCGGCAATTTGGTAGAAAGTGCGGCTCCGGCAGTGGTGAGCGGGGTGTATGGCGGCGCCTTGATTGACGATCCAACGCAGGCACAGTGAGGCTGATCTCGATAAAGATAAATAGGGTTCTCTTTTGGGATTGTTCCGTTTTGTGATGCATAAGGATAGGGGTACGCGCTTACTCCCCAAGTCGAGCTAAGGGTGGAAAGAGGCCCCTGGGTCCCAGCAATGCTTTGTACTGTCATGTCGTACTTCACTGGGATTCGTTGATCGATCGCCCCTGTAACTACTGTCGGATCCGAGCACGTGGGATAATTATCGGTGTTTTCATTAGCCACAAACTCTTTTGAGGGCTTTTTGGGGCGACAACTTTCACCGCGCGATTCATAGCCTGGAGGGCATTGACACTTCCCGGTTGAATCAATTTGCTGACCCAAGACAGGGCAGGTTTCACATTGGTTGCTGACCGGATTGTAATTTGGAGCTGAAGCAATTGCAGAGCAATCACAGGTTAAGGGATTCATGCTGCTCCTGATCGAATTTAGCGGGCACTGCTTTACGCAGGCCACTTTCATCGTGGGCGAACTTCCACTCAAATTTGCAGCAGAAGCGACTGGCGTTCCATTATTATTCGTTCCATATTGTTGAGCGGTAGCGAGTGCGACGGTGGTTGATCCTGCGTACAGATCCGATACCGAGGTTGTCGAGATAGGCGCTGGGGTCGGTCTTGCGCTCATACACATAATCGGTTGAGCCAGGCACATTTGAAATCCGGTCCTACCGCCTATACAACAAGTACCATCCCAGGTTCCGTCCGTTGAGGCATTCCAGCAGGAATCGCCCACATTGCAACTTGGAGTTGCAGGAGTACAGGTAATGGTTGGCGCTAAGCAGGTTTGCGCTCCGACGGCTCCACCAATGCAACACGATCCATTCCAAGTTCCTGAGAGTGTGGAGTTTGAGCAGGTGTCACCCGTATTGCATGAAGGAACAGGAACTGCAGTCCCGGTTACGCCGTAAAGACCACTCGTTCCCGATCCGCTCGGCCCGGGCGCGCCCACCGAACCCCCGCCGCCACCGCCCACACAGCTTGAGCTATAAGGATACTGCGAGCAGATACATGCGTCTCTTGAAACAAAACCACAGTCAACCCAAGTGATGCTGCAACAACAAACAGTTACAGCAGCGGTAGTTGAATGATCCGCAGGGCAATTTAAATTCGCCTGACATCCGCCTCCCGCCATGGGTGCACTACACGCTCCGGCCTCGGGAATCATCGCGTGGTAAGCACCATAGAAACTGCGAAGCGCTATTCTCTTTGCGTCTTTGTAAAGATTTGCAAAAAATGCATTCTCATCAAACTTTTGAACTGCAGCAAGTCCTCCGTCGCAGAAAATCGAAAGACTTGCAGTTTGAGTTGAAGCCACGGTCGGATTCGCCGCCAAAGTGACCGCACAGGTTCCGCCCGCGGGGATATAACTACAGTTTGAGGTGAGCGCAAAATTGGTGGCATCCGAAACCGAAACCACACATCCGTTTGCAGCAGAGCTGCTCGTGTTTTTAATGCTTACCGTCTGTGCCGTAGACGAGGTTCCAACATTGACTGATCCAAAATCAAAAGTATTCGGAGTAAAAGTAAAACTGAGGGCCGCAGTCACCGCTTTTGATTCCGGGACCCATTTTTCATATACTTTTTTGGCCTCTTTCACGCTCGGGCGATACGCCTCTAGTGCCTCGACCAAGAGCGCCCAAAGGTTTTCTAGTTTTCGATTTTCAATTTTTTGATTGGAGACAATCGAAGAAAAGGACGTGGTGGGAATCACTACGGGCTCATAGACCGTGCCGTCACTCGTGATCTCACACGCACAAATGGTATTTTTTCCTGATGCATCCTTCTTGCGATGCTTATCATTTTTATCGAGCATACAAGTAAAGCCATTACTTGCATCGTAAGCTAAGGCCGCAGCGTCGTGACCGGTGCCTGAAACTTGTAAGTTATTCGGAGTATTTGCTGGCGCTGGATTTAAACTCGGATCAATACAAATTTTGCTTGGGCCCAAGTAATGGTTCGCGGAGCTGATTGGCGCGTCGGCCGCTTGTGTGGCGGGTGATGAGTTAAACCAATCATAGCTGTTCAGACAACTTCCGATTCTACCGACACACGGTCCTCGACGCGTCGGGTCAAAATTCGTCCAAAACTTCACACCATTGACACAGGTGCTATCGCCGGCCACACAATCAGGTGATTGTCTCATCGGTTGAGCGCCTGCGACTGCACAAACACCTGAACAACAATCGGTATTCGTAGTGCATGCGCGACCCGGGCCATTCAATGAGTAATTGCAAGAGCCAGAAGAAGTGGGTGCCGCAGTCGGTGAAGCGGCAGGGGCTGATACGGCCGGAGCCTGGCAAACCACAGGCGGAGTTGCTGAAGTACCATTGCCATAATCGCAAGTGCTGGTGCTTGCATTCCAAGTTCCCGCGGTGTCGCTTCCGATTGGTGAACACGACACTCCGTCCGTGCATGTCGGTGATGCCGAACAGGTGTAGGGAGGGGCTAGGGTCGAGACCCCCCTTCCGCTTCCGCTTCCGGTGATACAACTGGTTCCATTAAAATAACCCGATAGCGTTCCATCCGAGCAGATATCTGTGGTTTTGCACGCACTCGCAGTGAGCGTTGCACTTGTAGGGCCGCAGTTAAAATTCATCGTCGTGGTGAGCGCTCCCGATACCGTTGGATTTGCCTTTACTTGAAACGAGCAGGAAGCTCCCGCCGAAAGTCCAAAGCAGGCCAAGTTATTGGTGATCGTAAAATTTGTGGTGTCGTAGGTGTTCGCGCATCCATTAAAACTAGAAGTGGTTCTGTTGTTAACGGTAACCGTTTGGGTTGCGGAGCTACTGCCCACCGCAAGGACTCCGAAATCAATGGAGCTCGGATACATTGAAACGACACCAGGAGGTGGCGTCGGAGTGGCCGGACCGGTAAGGCAGGATGCGGACGAAAATCCTGTAATACTACCACCAAGTCCGCAGTTACAATTTCCGCTTACTCCACCAGAAGTCGTGCAGGCTCCTCCATCTGGTGTATCGGTTGCCGCATACGATGCTCCATCGAGACAAATCCCATTGCAATCAGTTCGATTCGTTGGCTTGCAGTAGCTCGAGTCTACACAAATACCCGTTCGACTGGGCACATAGAAGGAATTATAAACGTTACAAGTATTCCCCGCGCCCGCAGTCGGACAATCGAGGAAATTACTCAATGCAGGGGCAGTGGTTGCCATCACGGGCACCATCCAGAACAACAAATTCAAAACAAATTGTTTTAAAAACCCCTTCATATCGAAACGTTCCCCAGTGTGTAGTTTATTCTGCAACAGGGGCTTCGTCCAATGGGATTTTCGAATCAATGACGAGCATTTAATAAAGCGCCATTTATTCAACGGTCTTCATTGATTTTCGTTGCGTTCGCACGGGCAAACACCGGCTTGATCAAAAACCTGATGCCATGAATGATTGAAGCGGGCTCGATAGAAGTGCCATGCTCCTGTTTTGGGGTGAAAGAATCCGAGCGACCAGGCCAAGAGGTAGAGCTTTGAATCCCCCGTGAGCTCCCTCCAAATTCGATTTTGTTTTCCATCCCCATGGACTGTATCGCCCAAGAGCGGATGAGAAATACGTTTAAAGTGTCTTCGAATTTGGTGCCAACGCCCCGTTTGGGGCCTCACCTGAACTAGGCTAAATCGTGAGCTCGCGTGTTTCGATGAGGACACTGATAATTCAAAACGAAAAAGCGTCTCATAGGCTGTAATGGCAGTTTGTTCTTTTGCGGCTTCATTTTCGGATACGAGTGGTGAATCAATCACTCCTTGGTCGAGTACATAACCCCGACAAAGGGCGAGGTAAGTTTTCTTCACTTTTCCTTCTTTAAATTGAGCCTGCAGATCTCGAGCCGTTTCAGAGTTCAGCGCAAGCACCATCACTCCACTCGTTGCCCGATCTAAGCGATGCACCGGATATACCCAGCGCTCGAGTTGCGCTCGAAGGATGCGGATCACATCCACACTTGCTGATGCCTCGACGCGGTTCTTTCGATCTTGAGGGGGATGAACCAAAAGGCCCGCCGGTTTCTCAATCACCACCAAATCCTCATCTTGGTAAAGAACCCGGAGCTTTTGCATGCCCTCTTTTCGTCATTCCCCCTAGAAACTGTACACTTTTGTGCACAGTTGACTGTGCACGAGACAACACAGCCCATTCCAATCGTCAAAATACCGGCGGCGAATGCTTTTTAAGTCCTTGTATTTAAATGTAAATTTTATTTCGGCGGCCCTCACAAACTGGCACAAGCCTTGCTCATAATGGGGTGAGGGATTTTTTGTCCTATGTTTAAATCAGGAAGTGGCCACAAATTTCAACACCAAGTGACGATCCGACGCGAAGTTCGGATTGAAGGTGTGGGTTTGCACTCCGGCAAGCAGGCGTCCATCACCCTGAAGCCCGCACTCCCCAATACTGGCATTCTTTTTGTGCGCAAAGACCTCGTCTCCCCAGTTGCGATCCCAGCCTCTTTTGAATTTGTTACCCAGACCCAACTCGCAACCACACTCGGTCGCGGTGAAGCCACGATCTCAACCGTGGAGCACCTTTTATCTGCTTTTAAACTTTTGGGGGTCGACAACGCACTCGTTGAAGTGGATGGCCCGGAAGTTCCCATCATGGATGGGTCTGCCGCTCAATTTTGCGATGCCATTTTAGCCGCTGGTTTTTTTGATCAATCGGTTTCTAAAAAAGTAGCGGTGGTGAAGAAACGCATTGAAGTAAGAAAGGGCGATAAAATTGCCCTGATCGAACCCTCTCATCAGCTTTCGATCAAAGCTAAAATTGAGTGGAATCACCCGGCGATACAGACTCAAGAACTCAGCTACACTTTAGGTAAAAGCGACTACCGTGAAATCGCACGCGCGCGTACTTTCGGATTTTTAAAAGATGTAGAAGTTCTTCAAAAAAAGGGCCTCATTCAAGGGGGTTCCTATGACAACGCGATTGTGCTGGATGAATCACGTGTCGTGAATCCCGAAGGCCTTCGCTATACCGACGAGTTTGTTCGCCATAAAGTTTTAGATGCGATTGGTGATTTTGCCCTGGCGCCAATTCCCATCATTGGAAACGTGACCTTAGTCAAAGCGGGGCATGAAATTCACGCTGAGCTCGTACAGTCAATTTTCTCTCACCCGGATAACTACGAAGTGAAAACTCTTGACGAGGTTCGCAGCCCATTGGATTCTGCTATTGCAGTAGCGAACTCTTTTCAAAAGGGACTTCGCTCTCTGCAGGGATCTTTCTAGGTCCAAAACCCTCATTTTATTCATGATCGAGCTATGGCGCAGCCTGGCTAGCGCGCTTGCTTGGGGTGCAAGAGGTCGTGGGTTCGAATCCCGCTAGCTCGACCATTTTCTCTAAAGTTACTCATTTCCAAAGTCGATAAGAGTTTAGCACTTATAAACTAAGGAGAAATCAGCATGAGTAAAAAAAAGGGTAAATTTGATCTCACTAAAATGGTTCACGACGGCTTCCTAAAAGATGGCGAAGTGATTTTCTTCGTGAGCAACCCCTCATTCAGCGCAACGGTTCAAAAACAGCCAAACGGCGAGTTTAAAATTTCAACCCCTGATGGCGTGACCACCGTTCATGCGTTTGCACAAAAGTGTCTCGGCACCGAACCACCTGAGCACGCGTCTCGTTGGTTCAGAAACGCTAAAAACGAAACGCTTTATCAACTTTGGCATGCGGGCGAAGAAGAACAGTACGCAGCTTAAATTAATCTCAAAATATTTTTGAAAGGCATCCACCACTTTGGTGGGTGCTTTTTTTTTAAAACAAAGTTCGAGGCGGAAAGCCTAAGTGCGTGTAGGCGAGGGTAGTGGCAACACGGCCTCTCGACGTTCTCTGAATGAATCCCTCTTGAACCAAAAAGGGCTCATACACGTCTTCAATGGTATCTCGCTCCTCAGAAACGACACTTGAGAGCGTATCAATCCCGACCGGTCCCCCATCAAACTTTTCAATCATCGCGGTCAGGAGCTTTCGGTCCATCGAATCTAAGCCACGGCTATCAATCTCAAATAAATTAAGAGCATCATTTGCCGTTTTTTGATCAATGCTAAATCCCGTCACCGATTTGAATTTCACTTGAGCAAAATCGCGCACCCGTCGAATCAAACGGTTTGCAATCCGCGGCGTCCCGCGCGCACGATTTGCAATTTCCATTGCTCCCTCTTCTACAATACTCACGTTCAATAGCTTCGCCGATCGAGTGACGATCTTTGCAAGATCCTTCGAACCATAAAAATCAAGCCGCATCTCAACCCCGAATCGTCCCCGCAAAGGACTCGAAAGAAGCCCGGTTCGAGTAGTGGCTCCCACTAAGGTAAACTTTGGCAAATCAATCCGAAGGGTTCGCGCACTTGGCCCCTGGCCAATGATGAGATCAAGCTTATAATCTTCCATCGCACCATAAAGCACCTCTTCAATCGCCATGTGGAGACGATGAATCTCATCGATGAAGAGCACGTCTCCCGGTTGAAGATTAGTCAGCACCGCCGCGAGATCACCCTTCTTCTCAACGGTAGGCCCCGTTACGACATGGATGTTCGTACCCATTTCACGCGCAATGATTTGAGCCAGAGTTGTTTTACCCAAACCCGGAGGACCCGCAAGTAACACGTGATCAAGTGCATCCCCCCTCTGTCTTGCAGCTTCAATAAAGAGAGAAATCTTTTCACGGACAGCATCTTGCCCGATGTATTCATCTAAAACTTGTGGACGAAGACTCTGCTCAACCTGAAGCTCGCCGCCCTCGGCATTGATTTTTGGATTCAAATCTCGCTCACTCATAAATTAAAAATTCCCCTGAAGTGCGAGCTTCACCACGTCTTCAACTTTAGTAATGGGCTTTTGTGATTTAAATACGGCCTCTACCATTTGCTTTGCTTGAATGTCTTTATAGCCCAAGCCCTGAAGCGCCAAATACGATTCAATGAAGAGAGGGCTATTTCGATCCATGCCCGAAGTGTCTCGCGCAGAGCTGGTCACTCCACTCGGTGGACCTGACCTTCCTCTCAAGACTCCTGACTCAACTTTTTTAATAATTGTGTCTTTTAATTCTAAGACCATTCGCTCTGCCGTTTTCTTACCCACTCCCGAGATGTTCGTCAGAGCTGCTTTGTCTTCAGACAAAATCATATCGATGAGATTGCCGTCATCTGTATGAGAGAGTAAACCGAGTGCCATCTTGGGACCCACACCCGAAACACCAATCAAAGTCATGAACAAATTCTTCTCGCTTGCGCTTTGAAATCCAAAGAGATCAAGCGCATCCTCTCTCACGTGGGTATAGAGATAAACCTCTGCTCTTTGACCCGGAATGAATACCTCATATCGGGGGTGATCGGGGGTCTTCACTTGATAGCCGACGAATCCCTGGGCCTCGCCGCCCACCACTAAGATCATTTCGCCATTTTGTCGTTCTTTAATGATTCCCTGAAGGTAAGCAAGCATGTCTCAATCATGGCTTGATTTGGCCGAGTTTTCAACGCTTCTGTGATTGAAGTTTGAGTGCTTGGGATTCCGCAAGGCTCTTCAGTGAGTTCCGCTTATTGCTCGCGGTTTTCGTTGGAGTATCCGTATGCTTTGTCCGAAGCGCATGAGCCACCGCGAGAGCAAGCGCATCAGAAGCGTCTGCGGTTTCAAAATCTTGCGCGCCCAAAATCATCTGAAGCATCTTCGCGACCTGATCCTTATCCGCACGCCCATGACCCGTAATCATGCTCTTTACTTCGGTGACGCTGTATTCATAGATCTCTAGATCGTGAATCGCGCCCGCAAGCAAAACGACGCCGCGTGCCTGACCTAACTTCAAAGCAGACACCGCGTTTTTTGCAAAAAACACTTTTTCGACAGCCACCACCTGTGGCTTCCACTTTTGAATGACCTCAGAGAGCTTAATAAAGATCTCTTTTAATCGAGAGGGTGTCGTCTCATCGACCGGAATGTTTTTATACTCTTTGTGAAACAGGTGAATCGTTCCGTGTTCGAGCACACGAACCGAATTTCCCGTTTTTTCTAAAACTCCGTAACCGAGAAGGCGGGAGCCGGGATCAACCCCGAGTATGATCATAGGATCGAGTGTGCGCCGAAGTTCTCAACGGCAATTTTATTTAAGCGCTCAGTGGCTTCTGAATTTCCGAGAACGCCAAACTCACGGCCCACTTTTTCAAGATGCTCAAGCGCATAATCAAGATCATCTTTAGTGTGAGATGCCATGTAGCTGGTACGAATTAAAGAGCAGCCCTCTGGAACTGCTGGACGCACCACCGGAGTGACGAACACGCCTTCTTCACAGAGTTTTTGAGTCATCGCGAATGAAGCTGCATCGTCCCCAATGAGAAGTGGGATGATCGGTGTGCGACTATTCAGGGTATTGAAGCCCATGGCGCGAAGGTTTTTACTCATATATTGAGCGTTTTTCGTAAGATTTTGAATGTGCTCAGGCTCTGTCTCCATGATGTCGAGACACTTCAATACCGTAGCGGTTGACGCTGGAGACATTGCCGCTGAGAACATAAATGGGCGCGCCTTGTGCTTGATGTAGTGAACTACATCCGCAGTACCGGCAATGAAACCGCCGATTGAGGCAAAAGACTTAGAGAACGTTCCCATCACGAGATCAATCTCTTGATGCATTTTAAAATGATGTCCCGTTCCTTCTCCGCGCTCTCCAAGAACACCTAAAGAATGGGCATCATCGACATAAACTTTACAGTTATATTTCTTCGCAAGCTCCACCATCTCTGGAAGATTAAGAATGTCGCCTGACATTGAAAATACGCCATCGGCAATAATCAATCCGCCTTCGTACTTTTCACGAGTCGCTTTTAATACTCGTTCAAGATCTTCCATGTCGTTGTGCTTGAAACGAATGGTATCACCGAGAGCAATGCGAGTTCCCTCAACGATAGATGCGTGATTTTCGCGATCGCTATAAATCACATCACTGCGGCCAATGAGTGCGCCGAGTGTCCCTTGGTTAACAAAAAATCCAGTGGAGAAACAAAGCGCTGCTTCTTTGCCTACAAACTTTGCAAGACGTGCTTCAAGGAGCTCGTGAATATCGAGGTTACCATTTAAGAAACGTGAGCCCGTGCAGCCGGTGCCGTATTTATTTACTGCATCTTTTGCGGCTTCCATCACGCGGGGATCATGCGTGAGTCCAAGATAGTTGTTAGAGCCAATCATCACTTGGCGCTTGCCGCCGGTGACTACATTGTTTCCCGTGGATGCAGTGATCGGGCGGAAGTAAGGGTAGAGACCCATCGCCTGCAGTTTTTTTGCATCTTCAAACTTGTAACATTTCGAGAATAAATCACCGGTAGAGCTCATAGAATATCCCTTCAATTCTAAGAGGTTATAGCTCAAAGACCCTCATTCAGGCAAACTGTTTTTGGAACGTTGCATTACTTTACCAAAATGGTATACTATATCCTGGAGATAACTGCTTGATACAAAAGGTAAACCGTCCCCAATACTTAAGTTTGGTGGCTCAGGCGAAGTCCCCGGAGAATGATCCCGGGTCGAGCCAAGGGAGCGGTGTAGCCTATGAAAACCTGAGCGGGGGCTCCCCGGGACAGGAACCCTCTCCTTCAAACTCCTCCGATCCAGAGAGTCCGGAGACCATACGAAAACTTTCACTGGTTGTAGCCACTGAGCAAATTGGGATGACTGAAGTCATTAAAGATTTTCACGAAAACAAAAAAGAGGCTGAGCCTCACGCCGGACTTACCTCTCGCTATTCTTCGATTTCCGGAAACGCGAAGGGCCTGCTCTTAAATAAAAAAGTGGAGTAGGAATTATTTTCGAAGGGCTTCGATCTCAGCCTTATCAGCAGCATCCGGCGCCAGGTCCAAATAAAGTTGAAAAGATTGATTCGCCCTCATTTGGTCTCCACTGTCTCTATAGGCAAACCCCAGCTTCTTGTGAATTTCGGGATTACCCTTATCAAGTGCGAGCGCTGCCTGGAAAAGCGCGATTGCAGGAGCATATTGCCTTCTTAAAAAATTTACGTATCCCGCTCCCATCTTTGCCTGAGCGTTCTGCGGATCAAGACCCATGGCCTGATTATAACTTTTTGTGGCGTCCTCGAGACTTCCACCCTTGGTGTAGATCGCTCCCTGCTCAATCCAGGCTTTCACCAATCTTGGGTTAATCGCAAGCTCCTCATCAAGCTCATGAAGTGCGTCTTTCGCGCGCCCCATTTTACCGAGCATCTGTGCTCGACGATAGTGAAGCTCCGGATATCGAGGTGATACCTCAAAGACACGATTTAGCTCTTCTTCCCCCTGCTCGAACATGGAATCTTTTAAGAAGATTTCAAATCGCTGAAGATAGCCATAGGGATCAGACACCTTTCGATCTGAATACGCCTTATAGGCTTCCAGGGCCTTTTTCTTAAGATCCTTCTTGATCAACATTTCTCTGAAATAAATATCGCCCTCAATTCGATACGAATCGGGATAGTCGGAATCGAGATCTTTCGCCTGCTCAACAAATTGCAGTGACTTTTCGTAGTCGCGAGCCATGAAATAAATCTCAGCAATCCCCGCTAATAAATCGGCCCGAGCTTTGGGAAGGCGAGCCAACTCATCTTGAATGCGGCTCACCGCTTCACTGACGCCATCAGTTTTAAGTAAGCACTTCGCAGCTCCCATAATGGCATTATAATTAAAAGGATCTAAACGTTGTGCCAAAGAATAGAAAAACATTGCATCCCGATATTGTTCCGTTTCAAGAAGAACATTGGCGTAGGCTGAATACACTTCGGTATCAATAGAATCTCGGGACATCGCTTTTCGATAAAACACAATCGCAGCCTCATCGTTATGCTGATGGTGGGCAAGATCCCCCGCTAGTCGATCAATGGCACTCTTCAGCCTTGGATGATTGCGGTATTTTGCCATGATTTTCTTGGCATCTTCCCACTCGTTATTCTTAATCAAAGCATCAATGAGCTTCACGGCAATGTCAGGCTCTCCACTTGACTTTTTTGAAATTGCAATCTCAAGAGCCTTTTTAAAGAACTGCTGGGCTCGATTGTACTCACCGGTCGAATAGAACAAATCCCCCATTCGCTCGACGGGGATCGATGACGACGGGAAAGTGTCCTGAGCCTGAATGTAAACTGTTTTTGCCTCATGAATTTTTCCGACCCTTGCATTTCGATCACCATCCAAAATCAAGGCGTACATCTGGGCGAGCTTTTTATATTTCGGATCTTTTTCAGATTCTGAAAGCAAAGAATAATACTCAAGCCTGAGCGGCTCATTCTTGGGGTCAATCTGAAGCGCCTGCTCTAAGGATGCGATTGCGGCAGCTGGTTTCTTCGCATTGAGTGCAAGCTTTGATCGATAGATCAAGGCCTGAACATATTCTTTAGGGCTTTGAAGACTTGGATTATTGGTCAGGAACTCAATACTGCGAACACTCTGAAGCAACTCCCCCTTCTTCTCCGCAATTCGTACGAGCCCCATGATAGATCTTGCATGTCGCTTATTAATGGCGATCGCGCGATTATACTCAGCAATTGCTTCATCATAATTTTTATTCTGTTCTTGAAGATACCCGCGCAAATAATAGAGCTTAGGCGTCCTAAGAGAACTTGCCGGAATTAAGTCCAGGTACTTCATTGCATTTGCAAAGTCTCCTTTTTCGGAATAGAGCCATCCCAGACAAAAGTGAAGGGCCGGGTCAAATTTTCCGTTCACTTTAGCGTATTCAACCAATCTTTGAATTGCGGCATCATATCGCTTCGATTGGGCTAAGAACTCCACTTCTGCAATCAAAGTTTCCACTAAGTCGAGTTGCTTCACGCGTGATAATTCAATGAGCTTATTGATCACGGAGAAAGTCCGCTCATCTTTGTTGGATGAGTCAATATTATTCAAATAGCTAGAGGCAAGCATTGCAAGGGCTTTTACGTTTTGCGGATCGTACCTGAGCGCTAGGTGAAATTTCTCCGCCGCACGAACATAGCCCTGAACCGTATCCTCGAGATAAGGAGCAAGCCCCTCCGTATAAATTTGTACGCTTTTTGCCGGATCGGCCTTGCCGCTTCCGCCTCCGGGAAGTGCTGGCCGAATCGGCACCATGACCACCTTCGGTTTTGCTGTGGCCTCATCATCGGGATCATAATATTCCGTGTAAATGATGACTGCGAGTGCTGCCAAAACTAGAAATGATTTCTTAGGAAGCTTTCGTCGCACTGCTGGCTCTTCCGTAAAAACTTTTTCATCTTTGGGAATGAGCTCTTTCGGTCTCTGTATAAACGCCGTCTTTTGACTCCGAAATTCCTTATCTGAAAACTCATCGACACGAACTGGAATCAGCGGCTCTTCATTTTGAACCACTGGCATGTCAGGCTCGTGCGATATCTCGGATGATTGCACTGGGC
>CAIOKW010000161.1 GCA_903858975.1 Oligoflexia bacterium
ATCGACCTTAAAGGTGTAGATGCTGCTGACCTAGAAGCGATGGACCAAACTGAAACTACCGAGACTCCAGAAACTAAATAATTTCGAAAGGATTAATGTTTATGCAAATTACTGCTGAACAAGTTGCAAAACTCCGCGAGCGCACCGGTGCTGGGATGATGGACTGTAAGAAAGCTCTCACTGAAAACGCGGGAGATTTCGATAAAGCGATTGAATACCTTCGTAAGAAGGGGATTGCTTCTGCTTCTAAAAAAGCAGGACGTACCGCTAAAGACGGAACCGTTTTCTCACTCATCGATGCAGACAACAAAGCTGCTGTGATGGTTGAAGTGAACTGCGAAACTGACTTCGTTGCTAAAACTGAGAACTTCCAAAAGTTCGTCAGTGCAGTAGCTCGTCACATCGCTAAAGCAAATCCTGAGACTCCAGCAGCCCTTCTGACACAGAAGATGGATTCTGGCGTGTCGGTAGAAGACTTCGTAAAAGAAGCGATCGCATCCCTTGGTGAAAATATCATGGTTCGCCGCTTTGCTCGTTACCCACTTGCTTCTGGCAAGGAAGTAAAGAGCTACATTCACATGGGTGGTAAAGTGGGTGTGTTAGTGGAAGTGAATCTTGCAGATGCTTCTAAAGCAAACGCAGAGCCTTTCGCTAGTTATATTCGCGATCTATGTATGCACGTTGCAGCTGCAAGCCCGCTTTATCTCAAAGCAGATGAAGTTCCGGCTGACATTGTTGCTAAAGAAAAAGAAATCGCTCTTGCTCAACTTCAAGGTCAAAACAAGCCAGCTGACGTACTTGAGAAAATTGCTTCAGGCAAAATCAATAAGTACTTCGAAGAGACTTGCTTGATTAAGCAGAAGTTTGTGAAAGACGACAAAAAAACCATCGAAGCACTGACTAACGAAATTGGTAAAGCGATTGGCGAATCGATTGCGATCGCTCGTTTTACTCGGTTTGTTTTAGGTGACGGAGTTGAAGTCTCTGCTGAGGAGACACAACACTAGAAAGTGTAGGGCCTTGATCGATTCGGTCAAGGCCCTTTTTTTTTGCTATGAAGAGAGAAAAATACAAACGAGTTCTATTAAAGATTTCAGGCGAAGCACTTGCTGGCGAACAAGGTTTTGGTATTGATACCGATGTTTTGGATGTCATTGCAAATGAAGTGAAAAGTTTGCGCGAGAGCGGGACTGAAATTGCAATCGTCGTGGGTGGCGGAAATATCTTTCGTGGCGTAAAAGGCGCAACTAAGGGGATGGACCGTGCAACGGCGGATTATATGGGGATGCTGGCAACAGTACTCAATTGTCTGGCCCTTCAGGATGCGCTTGAGCGGAAGAATGTTTACACTCGAGTTCAATCTGCGATTGAAATGCGCGCCCTCGCGGAGCCCTACATTCGCAGGAAAGCTGTGAGGCACCTTGAAAAGGGGCGAGTGGTTATTTTTGCAGCGGGAGTCGGAAGTCCGTATTTTACAACCGATACCACCGCAGCTCTTCGAGCGATGGAAATGAATTGCCAGGTTCTTATGAAGGCGACCAGTGTTGACGGAATTTACACTGCGGATCCAAAACTGCACCCTGAAGCAACTCGTTTTCAAGAGTTAAGCTACATGGATGTTCTACAAAAAGGGCTCAAGGTTATGGATTCAACGGCCATTTCCCTTTGTATGGATAATAAACTTCCTATCATTGTATTTAATTTACGTGAGCCGGGCGCGATGGCGAAAGTCACTCAAGGTGAGAACATCGGAACCTTGGTTCACATTTAGTTTAAAAGGAGAAAGATATGTCAAAAGCACTTACCGATTTTTCAGCAAATGCAGATAAAAACATTCAATCTTTGCAAAAAGATTTATTAAAAGTCAGAACAGGTCGTGCATCCACAGCACTCATTGACCACGTTCATGTGGACTATTACGGTTCAAAGACTGCGATCAGTCAGGTAGCGAACATGACGACCCCTGATGCCCGCACTATTCAGATTGTTGCTTGGGAGCCCGCAATGCTCGGAGCAATTGAAAAGGCAATTCTAGAGGCCAACGTAGGCTTCACTCCTCAAAATGACGGGAAAGTGATCCGCATCACCATGCCGCCTCTCACTGAAGATCGCCGTAAAGAGATGGTGAAAATGATCAAGAAGATGGGCGAGGATGCTAAAATTGGTATTCGTAATCATCGTCGTGACGCAAACGAAGATGTGAAGAAGCAAGAGAAGGATAAAGCTATCTCTGCAGATGAATCGAAAAAGTTCCAAGAGCAGATTCAAAAAAAGACTGACGATAAAGTTGCTGAAGTAGACAAGATTATCGCAGTTAAAGAAACAGAGATCATGACTCTCTAGTTTGTGTTGAGCTCTGAATTGCCGAAGCATATTGCGATCATTATGGACGGGAATGGGCGTTGGGCGCAGGCTCGCGGCTATCCTCGTTTTTATGGCCATATTCGTGGTGTGACCCGAGTGAAAGAAGTGGTTCGCACTTCGCGCGAGCTCGGGGTGAAAGCACTCACGCTTTATGCCTTTTCAACGGAAAACTGGAAGCGCCCAGAGGATGAACTCAAAGTTCTTTGGGCCCTGCTTCGCAAATATATCCGTAAAGAAGTAAAGGAATTAAAGAAAAACGGAATCCGTTTGCATGTGATCGGAGAGATTGAACGCTTGCCTGAGGCAGCCCAGCGCGAACTGAAGGGTGCTTTAGAGGAGTTGAGCGACTGCAGTGAGATGCATCTGACTTTTGCGCTCTCTTACGGTGGCAGGACTGAAATCCTGGATGCTGCGAGGAAAATTGTGAGCGATTGTAGCGAGGGTCGCCTCAACATTTCTGACATCAGCGAAAAAGTTTTTTCAGACCGACTCTGGACCTCTCCTTTGGGCGAATATGCAGATGTAGATCTGATGATTCGAACGAGCGGTGAGCAGCGATTGAGCAATTTTTTATTATGGCAATGTTCTTATGCAGAGTTTGATTTTCCGGCTGTGCTTTGGCCCGACTTTACATCAGAAGAGCTTAAAAAGTCTCTTCAGAGATTCGGCGAACGAAATCGTCGTTTTGGAGGCGTATGAATCAGAATCTTAAACTTCGTGTCTTAACCGCACTGGTGGGTGTTCCAGTGATCCTTTTACTTCTTCTTGCCCTGGGGCTAGAGGGGGTTGCCTTTTTCTCTTGGGTCATTTCTATGGGAATGATGTTTGAGTTTTGTAAAATGTTTCTGAGTTTATCTGATTCACGTCAGAAGACATTTCTAGCTCTAGTTTTTACAACCCTGATTCACGCTTTTAATTATGTTTTTAATACGGGCTTAAGTGCGAGTTTCTTGGGGCTTGGTCCTTTGTTGGTCTTATTTGTATTTTTCCTCTTTATGGTTCCCGGGGTTCTCAATTACGGCGGCAAGGATGCTCTCAATAGCGATGCGGGAGTTGCGGTGCTTCGGATCCACGTGCAAGAGCTCATGGCTCTTTGTTTTGGAATGATTTATTGCGTTTGGTTTCCGCTCTTAATGGTGAGCATTCGAGATTTTTACCAAGGGAAGTATTGGCTTCTTTTTACGCTTCTCGTGATTTGGTCCAGTGACACCTTTGCATATTTTGCGGGACGCTTTTTTGGGCGCCATCGACTTTATGAAACGGTTAGTCCAAAGAAAACCTGGGAGGGTGCCATAGGCGGCGCTCTGGGTGCAATTGCCGTAGCGGGCGGATTTGCTCATTATTTTATGCCACGAGAGTCATTGTGGGTTCTGGTCGTTATTATTTTGACGTTAAGTGCTGCGGGGATCATTGGAGATCTGGCTGAAAGCCTTTTAAAGCGGGCATCGAATCAAAAAGACTCCGGATCGATTCTGCCTGGCCATGGTGGATTCTTAGACCGGTTTGACGGAGTCATTTTTGCACTCCCGGTCATGTACGGGATTCTTCGGTTTTTGTCATAAGGCGCAATTTATCAGTCGATTGATAATCTCGACTAGGATCAGACCTTTATTCCCGCTATAATCTAATTCTAGTAGAAAGTGTAGGTGCCATCTTGGTTTCTCTCATTGGATTTATTTTAGTGTTAATTCCTCTCGTTGTAGTTCATGAATTCGGGCATTTTCTTTTTGCGAAATTATTCAATGTACGAGCAGACGCATTCTCGGTCGGTTTTGGGCCGGTTCTGTTTAAGAAGCAGCTGGGTGAAACTGAGTTTCGTGTATCGGCGATTCCACTTGGAGGCTACGTTAAGCTACTCGGTGAAGATCCAACCACCGAGCTGACAGAGGAAGAAAAGAAGCGCGCACTCCACGCTCAGTTGCCTTGGAAGCGATTCTTCATTTTCTTTGGTGGTCCTCTTTTTAATTTTGTTTGGGCCACTCTTGTTTTCATGGCAATGATGGCCATCGGTGAGCCCCAAGTTTCAACCGTTGTGGGACGCGTATTGAAGGATACTCCTGCGGCGAAGGCCGGGCTGGTTTCAGGAGATAAGATTCTTACAATTGATGGCGAATCGGTTTCGAAGCTCGATGACCTCTTTGTAAAGCTGACTGATAAAGCTTCTAAAGAGGTTTTGCTGGGAGTGGAACGTTCAGGAAATGTCATGAGCCTCAAAGTTCAAGCAGGCGCAGAAGAAGGTTTCAGTGTTTACGGTGAAAATAAACTGGTCGGAACGATTGATGGAATTATTCCCAATGCTCGGATGACTAAAGTGGGGATTTCAAATTCGGATAGCCTCGCAGCCAAGGCGGGCTTTAAGACCGGCGATGAAATTCTTTCGCTCAACGGCAAAAAAACAGAAACATTTGAAGCTCTAGAGAAGGTATACGCAACCTTGACTGGGCCCTATGAATTTGAGGTTAAATCTGGAGATCAGCAGAAGAAAATCTTAATTGAAGGCAAATCAACGGGTGATTTAGGCGCTGACTTTGGTCTGTACTCTTCCGAGCTTTTTGTAGAACAAGCCGTGAAAGATTCCCCGGCGGAGAAGATTGGAATCACTCACGGGGATCAACTCGTTGCCGTGAATGCTGTTCCCATTCGAAGTTTTTTTGAATTGCGTAAAAACATTCAAAAAGCAGGTGAGGATCACGGAAAGCTAAATCTTACGATTGTAAGAGCAGGTAAGACGATCACTTATGAAGTGATTCCACAGGCCAGCACAGAACGTGACCCCATGTTGAAAAAATTAAAGCAGTATACGGTTGGGGTGATGCCGATTGCATCAATGACGGAGCCCGTAATGGTGATTGAACAAACTCTGAACCCGATACTCCTCGTTTACAAAGGCACTGCTCGCATGCTTGATCTTACGGCGCGAAATTTAGTGTCGATTGGGAAAATGTTCCAAGGGCAGGTTTCGGTTAAGTCACTCGGTGGACCTATTCTGATCGGGAAACTCGCGGGAGATTCGATTAGTCGTGGGCTAATGGATTTTCTTAAAATGATGGGCATTCTCTCTATCGGCCTGGGTGTCTTGAATATTCTGCCTATTCCAGTCTTAGACGGTGGACATATTGTAATGCTTGGGATTGAGGCGATTCGAGGAAAAGCATTGTCTTTAAGACAAATGGAAATTGCTCAACAGGTGGGTCTTGTTTTTATCCTCCTCATCATGCTCGTTGTGATGAAGAACGATATTTCAAGGCTTCCGATTTTTAACTAAGATGTCTGAAACCAATAAGAAATATCTAGCTTGGGACACATCCTCCATTACCGGAGTGATTTCCGCATTTGAAGTTCAAGGGACACACCTAAATCTGGTAGCGACATGGTCTCTGAGTTTGGAGACTTCGAAGCATTCAGAGCGCCTCTTGTGGAGTATTGATACCGTTCTGCAAAGCGCAGGCTGGAAGCTATCTGAAATCGGTGCAATTGCAATTGGGGTTGGGCCTGGGTCATTCACGGGCCTTCGTATTGGACTGACGACTGCTCGCATTCTGGCAAAAACCTTGGGTATCCCGGTGATTCCCATTTCGAGCATGGCCCTTCTGGCTCGTGGGGTGATTGCAAGTCTTGAATACCATCCTGATTTTGATCAAACTTTACTTATTGCCGCAACCGATGCGACGAAGGGCGAATGGTTTACGGTATATGGCCCACTCAAGGGAATTCGTGATTGTGTTTGCATGGCTGAAGGGGATGCCTCTGGAATTTGGGGTAGAGGAGTTACAGAGACGGTGATGACTCCTGAGGATTTATTCTCCGAGATTGAGAAGAAACTGGCTAAGAACCCAGAAAAAAAATGGATTGCGATTGGTCAATCGGTTTTGAGGCACCCGGAGCTCTGGGAAAAGCTCCCACAAAAATCGAGGCTTGAAGTGAGTTCGCTTGAAATGCATCGAGTTCAGCCCGCGATTCTCGCAAGGCTTGCTTATGAAGCGATTCAGCAGGGAATGCTTCGCGATCCAAGCGCGATCAAGCCGCGCTATTTGAGGGCTTCAGATGCAGAGGTAAAACTCAAAAAGGGTCTCTTGAAGCCAAGTCCTGTACATCCGCGGGGCGGCTCAGCTTAGCAATCGGGCTGCGTCAATTCTTTTGCTCGCCGGTGGATTTCTGTTATCATCAAATCCAAGCTATGAAGAAGATCTATATCCTTCCCAATCTGGTCACTACTGCGAATCTAGTTTGCGGTTTCCTCTCAATGGTTCATGCCTTTCAAGGCGACTTTAAAGGTTCCGCCTGGTTTATTATTATCGGCGCTATCTGTGACTCCCTTGATGGAAGAATCGCTCGATTCGCGAGGGCCACTTCAGCCTTTGGTGTGCAGTACGATTCACTTTCTGATCTCACTTCTTTTGGAATCGCGCCCGCTATCCTCTTGTTTACATTTGCTACGAAGAATATTGGCATTGGCGTGAGTGCTGCTGCATTTTATGCGATTTGCGCAGCTCTTCGGCTCGCGCGTTTCAATGTGAGTGCGGAAGAGAAGGATCCGACGAAACTCAAAAAGATCCGTAAGGGATATTTTCAAGGCCTTCCTTCACCAGCAGCGGCGGGTCTTGTTGTGACCACCGTGCTCGTTCAAAATGAGTTTTCCCTTTTCTCGGATTCTTTGCTTCCTTGGCTCATGAGCATCCTTGGATTTTCTTTAGCTCTGTTCATGGTGAGCAACATTCCTTTTCCATCTTTTAAAGAAGTGAATTGGAGATCGAAGGGTAAAGCGTGGATTCTCATGATTCCAGTGATCTTTATTTTATCCGTGATTCAGGCACCTGAAATCACGCTTTTTGTAGTGGGCTACCTCTATTTGTTTCTCGCGCTATCTTGGGCTGCATATATCTGTTTCTTTCGAGACAAAAAGCAAGGAGCTGGAATTGCAGCTCACTAGAAGAATTCGCTTAAGCGCACTTTTAAGCGTCTTCGCAATTTCAAGTCTCGCATCCACGGCGAGAGCGACCGTACTCATCAATCCCCCGGCTCCCTATCCGCAACACAACATGGGAGATACCAGTTACAGCATTTTTTTAGGTGGAAGCTCCTCTGGCTCGCCCTATAATTCTGCGTTTTATAACGGGACTGACGGTTATCGATTTATCAATACTGCAATCACCGCGGTTGAAGATAACCTGGTTTGGCTTGATGTCAGCAGCAGTCAGAAGTTCACGCTCACCGCAAATCAGCATGTCGTGGTTACCTTATCGGCGAGTTCAACGGCGGGAAGTGAAATACCGCTCTACGGAGCTGGAATTGTGAGTACAAACATAGCGCCGCCTTTGTGCGGTGCAAATGGTGTTGTATCCTGTCAGGGAAGTCGCACGGGAGCTTCTAACCTCTCAGCGTACTATCAGCCCAACACAGTTTTACGCCTCTCTTTTTATATTCCATCCCTCTGCTCAGCACAGGGTGCTTCAACCGGAACGCTTTGTGCGACATCTAGCCCAAACTATGCGAATTTATCCGGTAAAACGCTCACCCAGCCCATTATTGTCACCTTCAGTGTGGTCAGCGATAACCTTGCGATCGGAGCAGTGGGAGGGGCGAATGTCGATACTCTGACCTTCACGCTTGGCATGAGTGATATTGCACCCTCTGTGAGCTGTCCGGTTTCAGGTTCGATTGCTGATTATTATTTTCCCGGGGACTCTCAGGTCTACGTCAATCCCAACAATTATGTAAGAACCACGGGGCAAGGGAATTCAGTTCAAGATGTGGGAACAGACTTGAAGTCACTTTTGTTTTTAGGAAACCGTTCGGGCACTAACCCCTTGGTTGCAAACAGCGTTCCTTCGAATGAAGTCATTGCATATGCGCTTGAGGGTTCAGGAAATCAGGCGATTACCGGTTTTGTAAATTCAACAAACGGTTCTGATAACCGGTATAAAGCCGAACTCTATGCTCAAAACGTGATCGGTGTTTTTTCGCCTAGTTCCTGCGTCGTTCCTTCTCCCTATGTTACCGCACAGACCATTCAGGGAGTTCTGACTGAAAGTAAGTGTTTTATTGCAACTGCTGCCTATCAAGATGGTCGCGCGGCACCGGTCATGATGTTGAGACAGTTTAGAGATCGTATTCTCGCAAAGACTGATTTCGGGAGAAAGTTCATTAAAGCTTACTATCATTGGTCGCCGGCACTTGCCGAGTGGGCGTGGGATAAGCCGATTGTTCGGTCCTTCGCGCTTCGGGCCCTAGCCCCAGTGGAAATGGTGGCTTGGGGTCTGCTTCATATTTCCAATGCTGAAGAACCTTCTGTTCAGCCGTATATTGACCGCTTAAAAAAAAATCTAGGTAGCGAAGGAACAGAGCCCCAAGGGAATGAAAGCTACATTGAGCAAGAACTGAAAAAGCTCCAGCCCGCACCCACCCCGGATGACAAGAGCTATATCGATCGCTTAAAAGGAAGAATTCCTGAGGAGGCGAGTTCCGAGGGTTATACGGACCAAGAACGATCTAAGGTTCCTGAGGAAAAAGTTACCGAGAGCCCAATTGATGCAGTCAAAGCGGGCAGGCCTAACATTCAGATGCAGGACAGACCGACGATCAACTCTGCCATTGGATTTAAATTAGGTGTCAGCCCTGGAATATCGGTTACGAATACAAAGGGGACTGTGAGCTATAACGCCCTCTACGGTACGAACTGGCAGCCTGATTTTTTGCTTCATTGGGAACATCAATTCTTTCATTCCGAATACTTGGGTAGTTTTGGTGCAGGCGTTGACACTGGCGTTACCTATGCAGGAGCAAATGGTCTTCTGAGTTTTGCTTTCAATGGTTCAAATGTATCGCAGACTAAATTCAGTTTTCTTCAGATACCGATGATTTTTAATGCGTACTATCGATTCAACCTGCTTCGCATTCTGCGTCCTTACCTAGGCGCTGGAGCTGGCTCCATGTTCTACACTGAAGTCCGTAAGGACAACGCTGGAGATAAGCGCGGCTATTCATTTGTCTATACCGGAAGTGCCGGGATTTCTTTGGCTCTTGATTTTCTAGACTCAAAGACGGCTTTGGATGGCTACCTTTCTCGAGGAATTCAGCATACCTATTTAACGGCCGAGTATTTGTATTTGACCTCATTTAATAAAACGGGTGTGTATTTTGAACGTTCCGGAATTTATTCCGGATTTCTTTTTGAGATTTAAAATGAAGTACGCGTTGCGCTTGACCTACCTTGGAAAGAATTACTGTGGCTGGCAGAAGCAGAATCATGAGGTTGTGAGACCTAAGCTTCTCCCAAGCATTCAGGAAACGGTAGAGAAGGCCGTTTCAACGATGACGAGCATTCCCATTTCAGTTGTAGGAAGTGGCCGTACCGATGCGGGAGTTCATGCTCTCGGCCAGGTGGCCCACTTTGTATACAACTCGGATCGCTTTTCAACAGACATCTTTAAGAAGGGACTGAATTCCCTCCTTCCTAAAGACATCCGCGTGATGGAAGTATTTCAAGTGGCTTCCGACTTTCATGCACAGCGATCCGCGACCCAAAAACAGTACAGCTATTTCTTTCAGCAAGGACCCTGTCCCTTGCCTCATCTGATGGATACAACGTGGTGGATTCAAAAGTCGCTCAATCTTGAGGCAATGAAAGAGGCGATTGCCCACCTAGAGGGAGAGCATGATTTTAAAGTTTTTCAGGCCTCTGGGGGTAATCCAGGTCGCTCTACCGTGAGAAAAATTATTGAGGCTGAGGTGACCCGAGAACTAATGCCCGCCTATCCTGGTCAGGATTTAAATGATCGTGAATTTAGTATCGTGAGGGTCCGCTTGCTCGGAACGGGCTTTTTAAAGCAGATGGTGCGCGGAATTGCCGGAACCCTGCTTCAGGTGGGGGAAAATCAGCGAAAACCGTCAGAAATGTATGACCTCCTTCAGACCCATAATCGACAGCAAGTAGGCCCTACTGCCCCAGCAAAAGGGCTGACTTTAGAGCGGGTTTGGTATAAACCTGATGTCCATGGAAACTCAAATTAAGTTAGAAAATGTATCCCAAATTCAGAAAAAATTTCTCGTCACCATCCCTGCGGATAAAGTAACGAAGATCGTAGAAAAGAAATTTCTCGAAACCCAAAAAGTTGCAAGCATCAAAGGCTTCCGCCCAGGAAAAGTACCTTTGAATATGGTGAAGCAGTTTTACGCAGAAGACGTAAAGCAACGCGCACTTCAAACTCTGATCAGCGAATCTTACTCAGAAGCCCTTAAACAGCATCCACTTCGCATTGTGGGCGAGCCTCAAATTGAAGGCGTACCTCACGGTCACGAAGGAGACGCGGGCCACGAGCATCACCACATCCATATTCACGATGGAGAAGCATTATCATTTGCTGCGATCGTTGAAGTGGTACCTGAAGTAGAGCCAAAAGATTACAAAGGTCTTTCTCTTGAGAAAAATGCTGACCAAGTGACTTCAGAAGACTTAGACCGCTTAAAGAAAAACCTGCTTGATCGTAAAGCGGAAATGACTCCAGTTGAGCGCGCTGTAAAAACAGGCGATTTCGTAGATTTCAAATACGAAGGTAAGTTGAAAACCGATGCTGGATTTACTCCTGATGCGAACTTGAGCGGAAACCGTTCAGCAGAAATCGGAAGCGGACAGCTCCTTCCTGAGTTTGAAAAAGGAATTATTGGCGTAAAAGCAGGTGATTCTAAGACCTATAAAATGACTTATCCAAAAGATTACAAAGACGCGAATCTTGCAGGAAAAGAAGCGGAATACACTGTTGATGTTCGCGAAGTGAAGGAAAAGAAACTTCCTGAGTGGAGCGAAGAGTACGCAAAAGAATTCGGCTACGAGAGTATTGCTGATTTCGAAACAAAATCAAAAGAGATGATTGGCAAGAACAAGAAGGAAGAAGTTGAAAATCAACTTCGCAATTCAATGATCGAGAAGCTCATTGAAAAGAATACTTTCGAAGTTCCACAAGCTTTGGTTTATAGCCAAATTCGTGCTCTTGCAGATGATTATGCAAACGAGTTGAAGCGTTATGGTTTCAACGAGCAGATGGTGCAATCAGCGATTGTGAGCCAGCTTGAAGATTTCAAAAAGCGTGC